>JAZRPO010000031.1:0-16488 GCA_045649265.1 Eubacteriales bacterium | reverse complement strand
TGGTGCGGATGTTCCATTTTGTCTGATGGGCGGGACTGCGCGCGCTCTTTCAAAGGGCGAGGAGCTTTCCTCAATAAAGCCAATTCCGCACTGCTTCTTTGTTATTGGAAAGCCAAAGTGCGGAATGTCAACAAAGACTGTGTTTGAACAGATTGACAATCATCCGATTGCTCTTCATCCGGACACAGAAGCGATGCTCTTGGCTGTAGAAAAAGGCGATGTCAGAGACGTTGCTGGTGCGGTGTATAACGTTTTTGAACCCGTGGTTTCAAAAAAAGTGCCAGAGATTTGTGATATCGAAAGCACCCTTGCTGACTATGGTGCGCTCAAAGCAGCGATGACGGGGAGCGGGAGTGCGGTTTTTGGAATATTTGATGACCTTGATGCTGCAAAAGCTGCCAAGGCAAAGCTTTCTGAAAAGTATAGCGATATATTTCTTTCAACTCCGGTTACCGAGGAGAAGGCGAGACTTATTGATATTTGCGGGTAACTTTGAAGCATTGTCTTATCAAAAATGCTTCTTTTCTCCTTTTGATCTTTATAAACGCAATGCTCTTTAAATGAACAGCCTTGTAAAGAAACAAAAAGTTTGGCACTATAACTTACGACGAAGACCTTGTAAAAAGGGTATCTGAACTTAAAAACACAGCCGTAAATTTAAATTTGCGGCTGTGTTTTTTTCTAGGCTAAGGTTTTTTGTCGGAGAGAATTCATGCGCATATCAAGCTCTGCACTGAGTTGTGAACAGAGATAAAGCTCGTGCTCCATGCTCTCGGTGAAAGGAGAGTCTTTTTTATATTTGAGCTGATGTTCCAGAGCTGCCCATGAGTCCATCGCAATCGTGCGAAGCTGAATTTCGATTTTCATATGTCGCTTCTCGTGAAGAAGAAAAATGGGAACTGAAACAATCAGGTGAAGGCTGCGATATCCGTTTGGTTTCGGATTTTTAATATAGTCCTTCTGCATGATGAGAGTAACGTCATCCTGAGAGAGAAGGGCATTTGCAAGAGTGTAGACATCATCAGTGAAAGAGCAGATTATTCTGACTCCTGCAATATCGTTGAGGTTTTCCTCTATAGATGAAAGAGTCACGGGGAAATGTGAGCGTTTTAGCTTGTCAATTATGCTGTTGACGGATTTGAGACGGCTTTTCATTCCGCTTATGGGCATGCGGTCATGCTGGAGGGAGAATTGCTCGTTTAAGACATTGAACTTTGTTTCAATCTCCATAATAGCGCATCTGTAATATGCCATCAGCGTATTGAACTGCCCTGAAGCAAGCTTTATTTGGTTTATGCTTTCTTCATTGTTAAGTAAATCTGCCAAAAGGCTTTTTTCGTTTTCGGAATATACATGTTCAGAAGTTGTGTTCATTTTCACCCTCCGGATTTATTGAGTATATGTATAGTTATAAGGTAACACGGTATATGCGAAAAGTCAAATTAACACATTGTGAACAAAGTTACACCACTTTAAACCACACTATAAATAGGGCAGCTTACGGTGTATTTTTTGTTTTATTTGCAAAAATAGTACATATTCCTAAAATAAAACAAAAAAATTCAAAAAAAGTATAATAAATTTAGAAAAAGGTATTGATTTTTCACTTCGAAAAGTTTATAATATTTACATAAGTGGTGAAGAAAACCTTAAAGTGGTGAAAGGTAGGTGACAAGGTCGGTGCGAGGAGAGTTTGAACACGTTATAGATGAAAAAGGCAGAATGTTCATTCCGTCAAAGTTCAGGGCAGAGCTCGGTTGCAGATTTGTTTTGACGAAAAGCGTCAATAAATGCCTTGTCGCATATCCGACTGCGGATTGGGAGGCGTTTGAAGAAAAACTCAGATCATTCCCATCTAATAAATCAACCCCGCTTCTGCGTTTTTTTGTCGCAGCTTCTCAGGATATGGAGCTTGACGGACAGGGGAGAATCCTTGTTCCTCAGAAGCTTCGCTCTTATGCTGAGCTTGATAAGAATATAGTTGTTGTCGGAATGATAGACCACCTTGAAATCTGGGATGCTGATGCCTGGGAGGGCGAGTGCGTTTCTCCGGAGGCTGCTTCGGATATTATGGCAGAACTTGGTATATAGTTATGGCAGAGCTTCATTTTCCGGTTATGCTTTCCGAAAGCATAGAGTTTCTTGATATAAAACCCGGCGGAATATATATTGACGGCACCTTCGGGAGAGGCGGGCATTCCCGCGAGATAGCAAAGCGACTTTCGGGAGGAAGGCTCTATTGCATTGACCGAGATGAGAGTGCTATCGAATATGGCCGCTCTGCATTTGCAGGTGTGCAAAATGTTCATTTTATAAAAGGCGATTTTTGTGATATACCGAATCTGGTATCTGAAAAGGCTGACGGAATACTTCTTGACCTCGGTGTTTCGTCGCCGCAGCTTGACGAATCCGAACGCGGATTTTCATATATGGCCGACGGCCCGCTTGACATGCGAATGGACAGGGCACAGGCACTGAGTGCACGTGAAATTGTAAATGGGTGGAGCTTTGAGGAACTTCGCCGCGTGCTTTATGAATACGGAGAGGAGAGATACTCCTCAAAAATTGCTTCGGCGATTGTCAAAGCGCGGGAGAAAAAAGAAATCACATCAACGCTCGAGCTTGTTGGCATAATAAAGTCAGCAATGCCGGCATCTGCGCTCCGAGAAAAGCAGCACCCCGCAAAGCGAAGCTTTCAGGGGATTCGGATAGCTGTGAACGATGAGCTTTCTGAAATCGAAAGCTTTCTTTCGAAGCTTCCGGATATGTTGGTGAGCGGAGGGCGAGTGGCCGTAATAACTTTTCACTCCCTTGAAGACAGGCTTGTAAAGCATGCCTTGAAGAAAGCTGAAAACCCATGCACATGCCCGAAAAACATTCCTGTTTGTGTTTGTGGAAAAAAACCGACGTTGCGGCTTGTTTCGTCAAAGCCCATACTTCCGGGCGAAAAAGAAGTTGAACAGAATCCTCGCTCCCGATCAGCTAAGCTGAGGGTTGCAGAGCGGATATAGTTAGGTGAGAAAGGAAAAGGAAAAATGCAGGCAGTTATTGAAAAACGAACTACATATGACCTTTCGAGATTTGACAGAAACGCAAATACCACCGAAAAAGAAACCGTTGAAAAAAAGACAAAGGCAAAAGCGAAAGTGGCAAGGAAATCTTCAATCAGCGCCTTTTCGATTTTTAGTGCGCTCGTTGTTTTCATTATGCTGACAGCCCTTTTGTTTTCATATGTTAGCCTTACAGAGGCATCGGACAAGAACAGAAAATCCATTCAGGAGCTTTCGGAGCTTCGTGAGCAGATTCAGATTCTTGAAATAAGCCGAAATCAGAGAATGGGCGCATTGCAGGTGCGCGATTGGGCTGTGACGAAGCTTGGTATGAACAAGATAGATAAATCCCAGATAACATATGTCACAACCTCCGGAGGAGACCGGTTTGAATACGGGGCTGAGGAAAAAAGGGAAGCTCCAAAGCTTGTTACAGGTCTCATCAAAGGCTTTTCAACCATTGTAGAATTCGTAAATTAAAAGGAATATTGAGGGTGTCTGAGAAATATAAATTACAGACAGATGTTTTAGCGGAGTTTGTTATCACATGCTCCGCATTGTTACTATACTTGAGGTGATTTTCGAAATGGCGAGAAAAGGACCGTCAAACAAGATACTTGGAAGAATTATTGCGTGCATGGTGATTTGCCTTGTGGTAGGGTTTCTTCCGCTTGGCGGCGCGCTTGTAAAAACGCAGCTTATCGATTATAAAAAATATCAGGCAAGGGCGATAGAACAACAGACCCGCGATACCGTTATAACTCCCAAACGGGGAGTTATTTATGATCGCAACATGAAAGAGATTGCAGTCAGCGCCACTGCGGAAACAGTTTTTATTTCTCCGGCAGAAATTGAAGACGAGCAAGCACAGCAGCTTGTTTCAAAGATCCTTTCGGAAACTCTCGGGCTTGAATATGACGGGATATATGAAAAGACAAAGAATAAAAAAAGCTATTACCAGGTAATTAAGAAAAAAATCGGGATAGATGAAGCAACTCGTCTCCGTGAAGAAATAAAGGAAAACCGTGTTAAAGGGATACACCTTGCAGAGGATACAAAGAGGTATTATCCGTATGGCAGCTTTGCCTCTCAGGTTATAGGATTTTGCGGTGATGACAATTCCGGGCTTTTCGGAATTGAAATGAAATACGAAAACGTGCTAAAAGGCATGCCGGGTAGAGTTATTGCTGCGAAAAATGCAAGAGGCACGGAGATGTCCTTCCGATATGAGGAATACTATGATGCCATGAACGGGCAGAACATAGTCCTCACTATTGATGAAACTATTCAGCAGGTACTTGAAAATCATCTGCAAACGGCGGTTGTTGATGGCAAGATTGAAAATCGAGGCGCAGGAATAGTTTACAACATAAAAACAGGCGAAATTCTCGCAATGGCAACCATGGGGGATTTTGACCTTAATGCACCGTTTGAAATTGTTGACCCCGAAGCTCTTAAAAGAATAGAAGCGGCATCTGAAGAAGAACGCAAAAGCGTTCGGTCAAACGAGCTTCAGGCATCGTGGAGAAACAAATTTATTTCTGATTCATATGAGCCGGGCTCCGTTTTCAAAATTCTGACAGTTGCAATGGGATATGAAGAGGGGGTTGTAAATGCTAGCTCTGTTTTCAACTGTCCCGGCGCTTTGCGCGTTGCAGACAGAACCATTCACTGCTGGAAACGAACGGGCCATGGCAACGTAAACCTTTCTCAGGCACTTGAAAAATCCTGCAACTGTGCGCTTATGAATATCGTTGCAAAGCTCGGGAATGAGAAATTCTACGACTACTGCGAAGCGTTCGGTCTCCTTGATAAAACAGGAGTTGATCTGATAGGTGAGGCTAGTGGAGTTTTCTTTAACGAAAAAGACTTTAAAAACCCGAAAAACAAGGTAAGCCTCGCGGTTGCTTCTTTCGGACAGACGTTTAAGGTCACACCCATGCAAATGGTATGCGCGGTCAGCGCTGTCGTAAACGACGGAAAACTTATGCGCCCGCATCTGGTAAAAGAGATAGTCGATGACAACAAAATTGTTATTTCAAAAAATGAGCCTGAGGTGGTGCGTCAGGTAATATCTGAGGAAAGCTCCGATTTTATAAACAAATCAATCGAAGAAACCGTAGCAAGCGGAACGGGAAAAAATGCGAGGGTTTCGGGCTATCGCATAGGCGGAAAAACGGGAACCTCTGAAAAGGTTGATGAATATACCGCCGAGGAGGGCAAGAAATATATTGCATCTTTCTATGGTGTTGCACCAATGGAGGACCCGGAAATAGCAATTCTCGTAATGCTTGATACACCGCGCGGAATATACCTTGAAGGAAGCCAGCTCGCGGCTCCGGTTGCAGGTAAAGTTTTTGGCGAAATTCTTCCGTATCTCGGTTTTGAACCGACATATACGGCGGATGAGCTCATCGGCGCAACCGTAACAATGCCAAACCTAATCGGCGGAACGAGCTTGAGCGTAAATAAGCTGCTCAGCACGAATCGGAACTACTCATCATTCACTTTAAAAACGGTTGGCGATGGAGATATCGTTACAGATCAACTTCCGGCAGAGGGAGCAAAAATCCCGAACAACTCGACAGTTGTTGCATACCTCGGCGGCAAGGCAGAGGCTGAGAAGGTGGCAATGCCGAAGGTCTTGGGGCTTAATCCGGAGTCGGCAAACAAGGCTCTTACAAACGCCGGGCTTTATATGAAGGCAAGCGGAGCTGTTGATAAGCGTTCCGGAAGTGTCGGCGCAACAAAACAGCAGTATCCCGAGGGAACAATGCTCTCTCGCGGGACTGTGGTTGAAGTTGAGTTTTATGATGTAGCCGGAGTATCAGAGGGGATTTCAGGTTAGTTGCAGCTATTGCAAAGTTTGCAGAAAGGCGGGAAGCTGAATGAAGCTTTATGAGATATTGCAGGATATTGAGATCATATCTGCGGATATCGATATGAATACAGAAATTGGCGGAGTTGAATGCGATTCCCGCTTAATAGGTAAAAACGGATTGTTTGTTGCTATACGCGGCTTTGAAACGGACGGGAACAAGTACATATCAAATGCACTTGAAAACGGAGCAACGGCAGTCATAACAGACAGCAAAAAGTACGCGGGCAAATCCCGAATTCTCGTCAAAAATGCGAGAAAAGCTCTGGCGATTGCCGCGAAAAACTTTTATGGAAATCCGGCACGTGATATGAGGATAATCGGAGTTACGGGAACAAACGGAAAAACTACGGTTACATACTTGATAAAACACTGCCTTGAGCTCAGCGGCGAAAAGTGCGGGCTTATCGGAACCAATCAGAATATGATAGGCAACGAGGTGCTTGAAACCGAGCGAACAACCCCAGAATCCAACGCGCTTTGGAAGCTCTTTTTAAGAATGAGAGATGACGGTTGCACATATGTAATTATGGAAGTCTCCTCACACTCACTTGAACTTATGCGAGTTTGCGGAGTAGAGTTTTTTGTCGGAGCGTTTACAAATCTCACTCAGGATCACCTCGATTTTCATAAAACTATGGGGAAATATGAAATGGCAAAAGCGAAGCTTTTCGAGGTTTCAAATGTTGGCGTTATCAACTTTGACGACGAAGCCGGCGCACGTATTATGAAATCGGCGCAATGCCCTGTTATAAGCTATTCAACAAAGAACAGCGGAGCAAATTACGTTGCAAAGAGCATAAGTCTTAAAGCTAAGTCGATAAGCTTTGATTTTGTCGGCATCGAAACAATCGGAAGAGTTCGGCTTAACATTCCGGGTGAATTTTCAGTATATAATGCAATGTGCGCGATAAGTGTCCTGCTTCAATGCGGGATGTCTCTTCCTGATATAATAGAAAGCCTTTCCGGTGTTACCGGAGTTAAGGGAAGAGCGGAGGTTGTGCCGACGGATACTGATTATACCGTTATGATAGACTACGCGCATTCTCCTGACGGGCTTAAAAACATACTGCAAACTGTTAGAAAAAGCGTTAGTGGCCGTGTAATAGTTGTATTTGGCTGTGGCGGTGACCGCGACAGAACAAAACGCCCCAAAATGGGGAAAATTGCGGCCGAGTGGTCTGATATAACGATTGTGACTTCAGACAATCCGCGTTGTGAAGACCCTCTGAAGATCATTGAGGACATTATTCCCGGAATTCTTGAAGTAAATAAAGAGTATGTTTCAATAGCAGACAGAGCAGAGGCAATACGTTACGCTCTTTCAATAGCGAGTGAGGGTGATGTCGTTCTTCTTGCCGGCAAGGGTCATGAAACATATCAGGAAATAAATCATGTAAAGCACCATATGGATGAAAGAGAAATAGTGCATGCATGTCTTTCGGGAGACGGAGTATGAACACGTTAAAAGCATCATATATTGCGAAGCTATGCAAGGGGAAATTGATAGGCGGGGATGCTGATATTTCCTGGATTGTTCGTGATAGCCGTGAGGTTGTATCCGGAGCGCTTTTTGTGGCAATATCCGGTGAGCGCTTTGACGGACACGATTTTGTGTTTTCTGCGATTGAAAAGGGGGCATCCGCGCTTCTTGTATCACGGGAAATTAAAAATGCCGGAGTTTCGCAGATTGTGGTTTCGGATACCTTGACTGCGCTTTCCGATATAGCAAGCGGATATATAGAAACGCTCACGGCAAAGCGTGTTTGCGTAACAGGCAGTGTAGGAAAGACCACGACAAAGGAAATGTGTGCAGCAGTTCTTTCGGCAAAATTCAAAACGCATAAGACGAGCGGAAATTTCAATAACAACATAGGCCTTCCGCTTACTATATTCGGTATGGACAGCACACATGAGGCGGCGGTGCTTGAAATCGGAACAAACCATTTCGGAGAAATTCTACCGCTTGCAATGATTGCAAAGCCGCATATTGCGATAATAACCGTAATCGGAGACAGCCACCTCGAAGCCTTCGGCTCAAAAGAGGGAGTTCTCCGCGAAAAGACAGAAATTCTGCGCGGGCTCCCGCAGGGCGGATATGCAATCTTAAACGGTGATGATCCGTACCTTTGGGGGATGAGAAATAAGATTTCTCACAAAACCGTCTGGTTTGGAACAGAGAACGAAGAATGCGATATATTTGCGGAAATAACCGAAAGCGGAAGCTATGAATCACGCTTCAAAATACGCGGCGCAAGCCCCGAATTTACCATTGCTTGCGGCGGAGTTCACAATATTCGCAATGCTCTTTCGGCAATAGCCTGCGGAAGAGTTTGCGGCATGGATGACGAGAGTATTGCCAAAGGGCTTGCCACCTTCAAAAATACAGGGATGCGCCAAGATGTTTTCGAGCTTTCGGAAAAAACAATAATCCGCGATTGCTATAATGCAAACCCCGATTCAATGCGTGCGGCGCTTTCGCTTCTCGCAGGTTTTGGAGAGGATAAACGAAAAATTGCTGTTCTTGGTGATATGCTTGAACTTGGCGAAGATGCGAAGAAGCTGCATCGTGAAATCGGAAGATTTGCTGCGGAATGTGCAGAGCGTGTCCTTGTGACGGGCGATTTTGCGGATGAATATAAGCTCGGAGCAGGAGATAAGGCGCAGGCTTTTGCGGACAAACAAGAGCTTTCAAGCTTCCTCGGAGCGTTTGTAAAAGCCGGAGACGTAATCCTCGTTAAAGGCAGCTACGGAACAAAGATGTGGCAGGTAATAGAATATCTGCAAGGAGAAAGGAAATAGGAATGCTTACGGAATATATTGCATCAGCATTGATAAGTTTTTTTATTACATATCTGTTCGGGAAAATTCTTATTCCATATTTGCGAAAACTCAAATTTGGACAGAAGATACTCGAAATAGGCCCTAAATGGCATATGGATAAGCAGGGCACACCGACAATGGGCGGAATTATGTTCATTGTAGGAAGCGGAGCTGCGGCATTTATTGTAGGCATTCCCAGAATGCTTCAAGGTGAGCTGCGCCATATTATAGTTTTTCTTTTTGCGGTGGCGTTTGGCTTTATCGGGTTTATAGATGACTGGGCGAAAATCCGCAAGAAAAAGAATCAGGGGCTTACGGCGATTCAAAAGCTTCTTCTTCAACTTATTTCTGCGGCTGTTTATCTCAGCTTGCTTCGTATGCTGCGGGATTTGACACCTGCATTGTATATTCCGTTTTTTGATATAACTCTTGATATAGCATGGGTGCCGTATCTGGTCATAATGCTTCTGGCGATTGTAGGTACTGTAAATGCAGTTAACCTTACAGATGGCGTAGATGGCCTCGCAACAAGTGTTACGATGCCTGTTATGCTCGTTCTTACGCTTATAGGGGCATATATGTCATTCTCAACGGTAGGGATTTTTTCATCTGCACTGTTCGGCGGCCTTGCCGCATTTTTGGTTTATAACTTTAACCCTGCAAAGGTATTTATGGGCGATACGGGCTCGCTTTTCATTGGAGGCGCAGTCTGCGGAATTGCGTTTGCCTATGATATGCCGCTACTACTTCTCTTTGTCGGAGTCGTCTATATCGTTGAAGCATTATCGGTAATTTTACAGGTAGTATATTTTAAGATAACACACGGGAAAAGGCTTTTTAAAATGTCTCCTATTCACCATCACTTTGAAATGAGCGGATGGAGTGAGAAGAAGGTTTGTGCTGTTTTTATGACAGTTTCTGCAATCGGTGCGCTTATCGGCTTTGCAGGAATTTCAGGTAAGCTATTTTAGTTTTAAGGAGTGCGGCAAATGGCAAGACGGTCAGTTCAAAAAATAATAAAGCGCCCGTCAAAGCGTGCGCCAGGAAAAGCTTCCGCAGTTACGGGGAGTATAGATATTCCTTTTTTGATTCTTGTTGTCGTTCTCATGGGAATAGGGCTCTTAATGCTTTTTTCGGCAAGCTATGCAACTGCATACTATGAGAATCAGGCATCGACATATTATTTTATGCGTCAGGGAATATTCGCTATTACGGGGCTTGTGGTAATGCTCATCATAAGTCAGATGGATTACAGGAAATTCAGGGCGCTGTCACCGTTGCTTATGATTGTGAGCATTCTTCTGCTTGTCGCTGTCTTATTCGTAGGTACGGGAAATTACGGAGAAAAAAGGTGGATAAACCTGGGGCTTTTTCAGTTTCAGCCGTCTGAAATTGCGAAGGTTGCCGTCATTTTCTTTTTTTCAAGCATGATATCGGTTAATTCTGAGAAAATGCATACATTTAAATATGGCGTGTTGCCTTTTGTAATAGTTCTTGCAATAGTCGGAGGTCTTATGTTTTTGGAGCCGCACCTTTCCGGAATGATTTTGATTTTCGGAGTAGGAGCTGCGCTTATGTTCATAGGAGGAACTCATTGGGGATGGTTTGCAGGTGCGATTGGTGCAATCGGCATTGGCGGAGCTGCGGCAATCAGCTTTCTTGATTATGCCCGACAGCGAGTCACAACGTGGCTTGATCCATTCTCAGACCCCAAGGGTGACGGATACCAGATTATTCAGTCACTCTATGCAATAGGCTCAGGAGGGCTTTTAGGGCTTGGCTTCGGAAACAGCCGCCAGAAGTATCTGTATCTCCCTGAGGCTCATAACGACTTTATTTTTGCAATTGTTTGTGAGGAGCTTGGCTTTATCGGTGCAATAATAATCCTCGTGCTTTTTGCTCTCCTCATAATGCGGGGATACTGGATAGCTCTCCATGCGCGAGATAAATTCGGCTCTCTTCTTGCAGCAGGAATATCAACGATGATAGCCTTACAGACGGTCCTTAATATCGGCGTTGTGACCGGTGTGCTTCCGGTTACGGGTGCTGCACTTCCGTTTTTTTCATACGGCGGAACGGCACTTTTGATTCTTCTTGCTGAAATGGGAGTAGTTCTCTCGGTTTCGAGATACATACCGGTAAAATCCGAAGGATAGGAGATGTAAGATAATGCGGGTTCTTTTTGCGTGCGGAGGAACAGGTGGTCATATCAATCCTGCTCTTGCTGTCGCGCGCCTTGTTAAGGAAAAAAGGCAGGATTCCGAGATTCTTTTCATAGGAGTAGAGGACGGCATGGAAACCCGCCTCGTTCCCAATGCCGGTTTTGAGATAAAGACAATCAAAGCAAGCTCTATATCGAGAAAGCCTTCAATTCGCGGGCTTTTAGGAAATATTGATGCGATAAAAAAGACACTTTGCGCTATGCAGCATTCAGCTCATATAATAAGAAAGTTTCGGCCTGATGTGGTTGTCGGAACAGGCGGATATGCCTGCTATCCGACACTTCGCGCAGCAATAAAGCTGAAAATCCCGACGCTTATACATGAAGCCAACGCATACCCCGGCCTTGCAACAAGGATGCTTGCAAAGGATGTAACGCGCGTTCTTTTGAATTTTGAAATCAGCCGCACAAGACTTTCCGAAAAGGCTTCGTGCGTAGTTTGCGGAAATCCCGTAAGAGAAGATATCCTGATGTATGACAGAAATGCTGCAAGAAATGAGTTAAATATAGAAAAGCCGCTTCTTGTAAGCTTTTGGGGTTCTCTCGGAGCAAGGGAAATGAATTTTCATACAGCAGAGTTCATGCAGCTTGAAACGAAGCTCAACGGAGAGTTCTGCCATATCCATGCATCAGGGAAATTTGGTTATAAGTGGATGCCGAAGCTCCTTGCAGAAAAGGGAGTTTCAACAAATGGAGAACAGGGCATATGGCTTCGTGAGTATATTGATGATATGCCGAGAGTTCTTGCGGCGGCAGATGTTGTTATGTGTCGCGGCGGTGCAGGAACGCTTTCGGAAATAAGCGCAAGGGGCACTCCTGCAATAATCATTCCCTCTCCCAACGTAACAGATAATCACCAGTTTAAAAATGCCATGGAGCTTGAAAAAATAGGCGGCGCAAGAGTTATTGAAGAGAAGGACGTAACAGCAGAGCTTTTGCTTAAAAACGTGAGAGAGCTTCTTGAAGATAAGCAACTTCGTGAGGAAATGTCAAAAAAACTGATTAATAACGCAGTGCTTGACGCATCAGAGCGCATATATGCCGAAATGCTGAAAGTAATAAAAGAATAAATTCAAATTGGCGGGAAAGTAACCTATTTTATCATCACAGCATAAAATGCAGTGAAAGTGATGTCTGGGTGACATCAGAAAAAATAGGAGGGTGCTTTCTTGCTATGAGCAAATTGATTATAAACGGGGGAAGAATCCTCTCGGGTAAGGTCACGGTCCACGGCTCGAAAAACAGTGTGCTTCCGATTCTTGCAGCAACAATCTTAAACGCGGGAACAAGTGAAATACATAATTGTCCTCGCCTTTCTGATGTAAGTGCAGCGATAGAAATACTTCGTTGTATCGGCTGTACTGTGGATATAGACGGCGATACCGTAACTGTTGATTCAAGAAATGCAAATAACTGCGAAATTCCTGATAAACTAATGCACGAGATGCGTTCGTCAGTAATCTTTATGGGCGCGCTTCTTGCAAGGCTTGGAAGTGCTTCGCTTTTTGCACCCGGAGGTTGCGAGCTCGGTGCGCGGCCTATTGACCTTCATCTCTCCTCAATGAGGGCTCTGGGAGCAGAAATAGTTGAGGAGGGCGGAGCGATAACCTGTAAAGCCAAGCGACTTAACGGCAGGGATATAGTCCTTTCATTCCCAAGTGTCGGGGCAACAGAGAACTCAATGCTCGCAGCAACTGCTTGTGAGGGGAAAACGCGTATTGTCAACGCGGCGCGAGAACCTGAGATTGAAGATTTGCAGAATTTTTTGAGAGCCATGGGGGCAGAGGTTTCGGGTGCAGGGAGCTCAATAATAACCGTTGTGGGCAAAAGACCTCTTTCATCGGTTAAATACAGAGTAATTCCGGATAGAATATGTGCATCGACGTACATGTGCGCTGCGGCTTTATGCGGGGGAAATGTTGTTGTTGAGAATATAGTGCCTGAGCATATTTCAAATATCATTTCTCTTGTTGAGGGAGTGGGATGCTCGGTCGCTTGTGGGAAAGACTTTGTAAACGTAAAACGAACCGGTCGGTTATCGGCTCTAAGAACAATCAGGACAATGCCGTATCCGGGGTTTCCGACAGATGCACAGCCGCCTATGATGGCGCTGACAACAAAGTGCGAAGGGACATCTGTTTTTGTCGAAAACATTTTTGACGGGAGATACCGACATGTCGGAGGACTTGTCAGGATGGGCGCTGATATAAGAACTGAAGGGAATATAGCACTTGTGAGAGGCGTTGAAAATCTCTTCGGTTGTGCGGCAGATGCAACAGACCTTCGCGGAGGTGCGGCGCTTGTGATAGCTGCGGCGGCTGCGGAGGGCGAGAGCAGGATCGGAAAAGTGTTCCATATAGACCGAGGATATGAAAAAATAGAAGAAAGTATGTCGGGGCTTGGTGTAGACATAAAGAGAGTATAAAAGAGGTGAAGCAAGTGGCAGCAAGGCGGTACAAAAGAAAGAGAAGACGGAAAAACGGCGGATTCATTTTGTCGTTTTTGACATTCTGCGTTGTCATAGCTGCTATTGTCATGTCCGTAACTGTTTTTCTCAAAGTTGCGGAGATTGAGGTTTCGGGAACAACGAGATATGACCATAAGAGAATCATAGAGGTCTCAGGGATAGAGAGTGGCGACAATATGTTTATGATAAATAAGTTTGATGTTGCGGAAAAAATACTCTCGGAGTTTCCTTATATAGAGCAAATTAAAATCAGACGCAGGCTTCCCGATACATTTACATTTGAGATAACAGAGAGAGCTGCTATCGCATACGTTATTGCAGAGGATAGCCCTTGGCTTATTGACAAAAAGGGATATTTGCTTGAAAGGATTCTCCCCGATGCCGAAATCAAGCTCCCTAAGATAAGCGGAGCAGAAGTGATTACTCCTTATGCAGGCGGGCCGCTTGTGCTCAGAAACGAGGCACAGCTTGCCCCTCTCTGCGAGGTTTTGACGGCTCTCAGCTTTGCAGGAATAGCTGAAGAGGTTTCAAGGATAGAAATAGATAAGCTATATGATATAAACCTTGTGTACGGAGACAGGTTTCTTGTTCAGATGGGTGACACAGAGCAGCTTTCAAAGAAGATTGAAATGCTTAGGGCAGTTATCGGAGAGCTTACTGAGTTTGATAGGGGAACGATTAACGTGAGCGCAGTTAAAGAAGCACGCTTTAAGCCAAATGCAAAGATTGACCTTAGCGAAAAAGCTGAGCAAGCCACGCCACAACCCGAAACGGTTGAAGATGATGAGGGTATGGAAGAGATATAGTTAATAGAGGCTGTGACGAAATGTATTTTGCCACAGCCTATTTATTTTCGGAGTAAAATGTGATAAAATACAGGCAGTAAATGATAGAGGAGTTTTAAAATGTCTTTGATAACAATAAAGGGCAACGAGCTTTCCGTTGCGATAAAAACAAAAGGCGCGCAGATTGATTCCGTAAAAGACACCTCGGGCAAGGAATATATGTGGTGCGGGGATCCTGAAATCTGGGAGGATAAAGCTCCGATTCTTTTTCCCATTGTCAGCCGGCTCGAAAATGATAAATATACGTACAATGGAAAGCAATACTCAATGGAAATGCATGGATTTGCAGGAAAGATGGAATTTGAAGTTGAGAATAAAAGCGAAAACAGCGTGACCCTCCTTTTGCGCTCAAGCGAGGAAACTCATAAGCAATACCCATTTGATTTTGAATTCCGCGTTACATATTCCCTTTCGGGAAGAGAGCTTAAGGTTAATTTTAAAACCGACAACAAAACTGATGGGGATATGTATTATTCAGCAGGCTCTCATGAGGGCTTTGCGATAGATGGAGCAGTAGAGAATTACAGCATTGTGCTTGATGAGAAGGAAACACTCATGAAGTATGAGGTTATGCCGAGCGGAGTTATATCTGAAACTCCGATTCCGTGCTTTGAAAACACGAGAGAATTAAAACTGCGTGACGAGTTTTTCGCAGTTGATGCCCTTATCTTTCTCGATATAAAGTCGCGCGGAGTTGCGCTTCGCGACGATAGAGACGGAAGCTCAATCCATGTCGCCTTTCCCGGCTGTGACACGCTTCTTATCTGGAAGGAGCTTAAAGCAGAGTTCGTTTGCATAGAACCGTGGGCAGGAGCTCCTGACCTTTCATGGAAGCGCGTTTCTGACTTTTCCAAGAAATACAGAATCAGAACTATCAAAAAAGGCGAGAGCGAAACGCTTTCCCACACAGTAACATTTTAAAGAGAAGAAAGCAGAATGCAAAAATGAGGGTTCTAATAGATGCAGACGGCTGCCCCGTAGTCGATATATGCATTAAAGTAGCAAAAGAAAAAAATACGGAATGTCACATCTTTTGTGACAGCTCTCACGAGTTTTCGAGGGAAAATGCCCAAATCCACGTTGTTCCGAAAGGTGCCGACAGCGCAGATTTCTGTCTTGTGAATTTTGCAAAGTCCGGAGATGTTGTAGTCACTCAGGATTACGGTCTTGCTTCAATGGCGCTGTCACGCGGGGCGGTTGTTATAAATCAGGATGGGCTGGAATACACCGAGTTTAATATTGATGCGCTTCTTCTTGCGCGGCATACCGCAAAGAAAATCAGATGTGCGGGCGGAAGGCTTCGCGGTGCACCCAAAAGAGAAAAGGCGCAGGACAAAGCTTTTGAAGAAACACTTCTCAAAAAACTAAGCACTCGCTAAAATAAGGCGAGTGCTTAGTTTTGTTTTTTGTATTTAGTAAGGTGGTTTTTCATGGCATCAAAGGTTTTTTGACTTATAACATGCTCCATCTTGCAGGCATCCTCTGTTGCGGTCTCGGCATCAACTCCGAGAGCAATCAATATGTTTGTAAGCACCGTATGCCTTTCAAAAATGAGCTCGGCTGTGGAGTTTCCAAGGTCGGTAAGCGTAATGAAGCCGTCGTTATCAATATTAATATATCCGTCATTTTTCAAAAGCCCGACAGCGCGGCTGACGCTCGGTTTGGAGTAGTTCATATGCTCTGCAACATCAATTGAACGGACTGTGGAATGTGCTTTGCAGAGTATATAAATGGATTCGAGATACATTTCTCCGGATTCCTTCACGAAAACATCATCTCCTTTATAATACAGATTATATCATCATGTGTCGGTAAAAGCAATAACGAGAGAAAACAGAAAAATTTATGCAAAGAGGGTTGACAAAATTTTCTTACGGTGATAAACTAGAAACAGTTAGCGGAGGCTAACTGTTTCTTTTGCCGGAAAGTTAGCTGGTGCTAACTGACAAGGTGACTGTGGATTGAAGGTGAGAATATGAATCTGAGAAATGCCGAAGAGGGAAAAGAATATATAGTTTTAAGAATTGAAACAGATGACGAAGAGCTCAACAGCTTTTTGTTCTCGCTCGGTTGTTACAGCGGTGAGCCGATTACAGTGATTTCTCACTTAAAGGGCGGCTGCGTTGTTTCTATAAAAGACGGCAGATATAATATAGACAATCAGCTTGCGGAGGCAATTATCATTTGATTTTTGCATCCGCAGG
>JAZRPO010000030.1:0-29041 GCA_045649265.1 Eubacteriales bacterium | reverse complement strand
GCATACAAAACGAATTTTCGCCGTGGATTGCTTGACAAAACAGTCGGAATTGTAAGTTTTGGTGCGGTTGCCGAACATCTTGCAAGAATGTTGCAGCCGTTCCATGTAAAAATTAAAGTATACGATATAAAAGAAATAAGTGAAGAGAAGATGAAAATGTATAACATGGTTTCGGCAAGTCTTGAGGAAATCTTCTCAACCTGTGATATTATATCGTTGCATACCGCAGGGACAAAGAAAACCGAAGGGATGATAACCCGCGAGCTGCTCCAAAGCATCAAGGACAATGCATTGCTTGTGAACACAGCACGCGGAAGGATAATAGATGAGCCGGCACTTGTTGATGAGCTGAAGACAGGAAGATTCCGCGCCGTGCTTGATGTAACAGTAAACGAACCGCCCAAATATGAGGAAGGCGGGCTTTATGACCTTCCAAATGTCATTCTTATGCCGCATCACGCAGGCCCCACGGCAGACAGATATCCTTTTATCGCATCTAAAATGATAGACGAGGTATACGCATTTTTGACGGAGGGCAAGCAACCGGCAGGTGAGATTTCAAGAGAAAGACTGGCCAGTATGACAGAATAACATTGAAAAGTGCATATATCACGAGAACAGAATTCTATATAATCCCGTATAACACTATATTTAATAAAAACTTGGTGTCAGGGCGTATATGAAAATGTTTAAAGAGTTTGACACAACATAACACTATTGTCCTTTTCGGACAATAGTGTTACTTTTTAAAACGACATATGATACATTTTTATTTATTTGTCGCACATCATTTTACCGATTTACCGATGGTCATGACTTGTTTGACAAAATCTAACTGCCGGGAGTATAATATCTAGGTAAAAAAAGAAAAGAGATGTAAAAATGACAGATGCACAAAGACACTATAAAAAAATGACAGAAACCTCGCTTTCAAAGCTCATTATCTCGCTCGGCATCCCGACGACGATTTCAATGCTCGTCACGAGTATTTACAATATGGCAGACACCTACTTTGTCGGCGGGCTCGGAGAGTCAGCACAGGGAGCAACGGGGATTCTGTTCACGCTTCAGGCAATTATTCAGGCGATTGCCTTTATGCTTGGGCAGGGCTCGGGAACTCTTGTTTCAAAATCTCTTGCAGACTGCGACACGGATGAAGCATCGGAGTTTGCTTCAAGTGCATACTACACGGCGCTCATCGTGGGAACTTTTCTTGCGGTGCTTGGTGCCATTTTTCTCTCGCCGCTTCTCTGGGCGCTGGGGAGCACTGAAACTATCTTCCCCTATGCCGTGAAATACGGCGCATGCGTTCTCGCAAGCTGTCCGATAGTTATGGCATCGTTTGTCCTGAACAATATCCTTCGCTTTGAGGGCAAGGCATACTACGCTATGATAGGCCTTGTTTCGGGTGGACTCATAAACATCCTTGGTGACTACCTCCTTGTTGTTGTTTTTGAATTGGGAATCCTCGGTGCAGGAATCGCAACTGTGCTTTCGCAAACGATAAGCTTCCTTATTCTTCTCTATTTCCACAAGAAAAAAGCGCAGAGCGATATAAGAATAAAGAGCATAAGCCGAAAGGCAAGGACGTATTTTTCAATAATGCGTGTCGGGTTGCCGTCACTCATTCGTCAGGGCTTGAGCTCAATTTCAAATGGGCTTTTAAACAACCTTACCCGTCCATTCGGGGATGCAGCGATCGCGGCGATGAGCGTAGTAAACCGTTTTTCAATGTTTATTATGTGCGTGGGCCTCGGCATCGGCCAGGGGTTCCAGCCGGTCGCATCGTTTAACTATCAGGCAAGGAAATATAACCGTGTAAAGTGCGGGCTCATGATAACTATGGGAATAGGGGCATGCTTTATACTGACACTTGCAATTCCATGTGTCTTCCTTGCAGATAAGATAATATACCTTTTCCAGAAAAGCCCGGAGGTTATAGAAATCGGAAGGCTCGCGCTACGGTTTGCGTGTGCGGGAACGAGCTTCTTGGCATTGTCGGTCCCTGTAAATATGCTCTACCAAAGCACGCGGCAAACGGCAGTTGCATCGTTTCTGTCGCTCCTCCGTTCGGGGCTTACATTCATTCCGATTCTCATCATTACAACGAGCCTCTGGGGGATTTTTGGAATCCAGATATCCCAGCCTGCCGCCGATGTTCTTACAGGGCTTATATCAGTCCCGTTTGCAATTAGCTTCATCCGAAAAAGCGACGACAAAATGAAATAAATAAATGACCGCTACCTCACGATTGAGGTGGCGGTCATTTATTAAAAAGCAATATATTTTTTAGTTTCTTTCAATGTAATCGGCGGAATAAAAAAGGAAAATATGGGAAAGATAGGAAGAGAAAAAGCAGCTTTGAGGGAGAAGAAAAAATGAGCAAAAAAATAAGCGATTCGGAGTATTTGTCAATGACGTTTACCGGAGTTCTCGAAGATGATATCGAAATAATGAAAACGATTTTAAATCATGACGATACTGTGATTTTTCGCCGTTTTGAAAACCGCTTTGACAAAAAAATCAGAGGCTGTGTAATCTATACAGAGGTGCTTGTAAACAACATAATAATTGATCAGAACGTAGTAAAGCCGCTCCTTAATTTCAAGCCGGAGGGAACAAGTCTTGGTGATGAACTCTCCGATGAGCTTGCAAAAACGGTTGTAAGTACAGACGAGGTAAAAACAAAAGCAAAGCCTTATGATGCAATAAGCGCACTTCTTATAGGCGACACCGTTGTTCTCATTGACACCTGTCGGGAGGCCATTGTTGCAAACTCGAAAAAATATGCCCTTCGCAGCATAGGGGTTCCGGAAACAGAGGATGCAGTCAATGGCCCGAAGGAAGGGTTTTGCGAGCTTATAGTCACAAATGTGGGTCTTATCAGGCGCAAGGTAAAAAATCCGAAGCTCAAATTTCGATTTTTTGAGGTGGGAAAAATAAGCCGGACGCGCGTCTGCCTCTGCTATATTGAAGACCTTTGCAAGGACTCTGTGATTAATGAGATGATAAAGAGGCTGTCAAGGTTTGAAATTGATTCTGTGCTTGATGTGAACTATGTGGAGGAGCTGATTTCCGATTCGCCGCGATCCCCGTTTGACACTATGGGAAAAACAGAGCGGCCTGATGTTGTAGCTGCAAAGCTTTTTGAGGGGCGAGCGGCACTTCTGTGCGATGGCACTCCGTTTGCCCTGACAGCCCCCTTTTTGTTCCTCGAAAACTTTCAGGCGAATGAGGATTATTACGAAAACTTTTACTTTGCGAGCTTTGTTCGTATTATCCGTTTTTTTTCGTTCTTCATAGCAGTAAGCCTGCCTGCGATATATGTTGCGCTGATTTCATATCATAAGGAGCTTTTGCCGAGAGAGCTTTTGGTAAGCATTGCAAAGTCAAGGGCTGCAGTTCCTTTCCCTGCGGCAGTTGAAATGCTCATTCTGCTTATCCTTTTCGACCTTTTAAGAGAAGCGGGAGTAAGGCTTCCGAAAGCAATCGGAGTTACTGTAAGTACGGTCGGCGCGATTGTTCTCGGACAGAGCATTGTTTCGGCAAATATAGTATCTGCCGAAATGATAATCATTGTTGCAATCTGCGAAATAGCATCATTTCTGACCCCTAAGCTTGAAAGCGTTACGGAGCTTCTCCGGCTCGGGTTTTTGATTCTTGCGGCGACACTCGGGATATACGGATACTCTGTGGGAGTTGCAGCGCTTTGTGCATATATATCATCGCTCTCGTCTTTCGGCGTTCCGTTTACGTCATATATCGTGCCCAGGACAAAGGGGGGCGCAAAGGACACCTATGTAAGAAGTATTTGGCGCAATATGATAACGCGCCCATATGCAATCCAGAAGAAAAACAAAGTCCGCTTGCGCAGGAGGTTTTGAGAGATGAAAAAGGCTGTGTCCATTATTGCTGTGGTTTTCGTTTTTCTTTTTTCAGGCTGCAGCGACTATAACGAGCTGAATATGCAGGAGCTCGTCAAAAGTGCAGGGGTTGATTTGTCAGATGGTGCCGTTAGGGTTTCGATAGTGTGCAACGGTGAAGAAGAAAAACGCGAGATAAAGGAGGCGTCCGGAAAGAGCTTTTTTGAAGCTGTGCGGCAGATGTCCGGAAAAGAAGGAAAAAAGCTCTATTGGGGGCATGTAGAGAGCTTGATCTTTGGAGAGGAGGCGCTTTCAAAAACCTTCTCCCAGACACTTGATGCGCTCTTGCGGGCGAGAGACGTTTACCTTGATGTTATTCCCGTAGCTGTGAGAGGGAAAGCCGTAGATGCCCTTTCACCGGAAAATATGGCGGTTTTTGAATCGTTTTCAAACGAAGAAAACTCCCGCCGCTTCAAGGCATATCCCTTGTGGGAGCTGCTTCGTGCGCGAGAGCTTTTTGGTGTGTGCATAATCCCTACCGTGCAGAAAACAGAGAACGGGCTTGCTATGGAAGGCGGCGCAGTTCTCTCGGAAAAGGGAGTTTCCGGCTATCTTTCGGGTGAAGAAATGCTCCTTTGCAGCTTGCTTACGGATAAGGGGGCGGGCGGGTATCTTCCTACAATAGATGCAGGGGAGGAGCTTGCTGTGTCATTTGAAATTCTTGCAAACGATATAAAGGTAAAAAAACAAAGCGATAATTTCATCATTCTGCAAAAGCTGACACTTTCTCCCGCTGAGGTGCGCGGAGAAATAAGCAGTGAAAACATGAAAAAAGCCGCCGAAAAATATTTGAGCAATGGGTATGACAGGTTAATCTCAAGGGCAAAACGGGAAAAGCTCGGAAACATTCTTATGCTCTCGGGTGCAAAGGAGAAAACACAGGTGCAAACTTCAACGCAGGTCACAATCAGCAATGTTTTAGGGGGAAAATAAAATGACATATGTCCTTTTATTAATCTCGCTCGTCTTTATGCTTCCCGGGATAAAACGGCGTGAGGGAAGAGAAAAAAAGCTGTATATAGCTCTTTTGTGTGTTGTGGCAGCAACAGGACTCATAGCGGGAGGCTTTGCAGCTTCAGACCATATAGGGGCATCGCTTTCCGGCATGATTTCGATATTTATGAGGTAGAGAATGAAAAGTGAAAAAATCTCAAACGGTGCAGGTGCGTTGCTTATTGCACTTGTGACAATGACAAACGCATATTCCGTAATGCCGGGGGCATTAGGTGCAACAACATGGGTTTTTTATATCGCAGCGATCGGGCTTGCTCTTTTTTGTGCAGAGCTTCTTGCCCGGGCTTGCGACAGATTTCCAAATGAGTCATTTTACGGTGTTCTTACAAAGAGTCTCGGAAAAACCTCCGGAAAGCTGATAGCAGGGCTTCTCACGCTCCTCACTCTTCTTACCTGTGTTATATCGCTGACCGTTTTTTCACGATTTGTCCAGATTAGCGCGCTTCCGCAGACTCCACAAATAATCCTTCCTTTTTTATGTATAATGGTTGCGGCTCTTTCGGCTTCGGGAGGAGCAGAGTCATCAGTGGGCGCGGCACGGCTGCTTTTCTGGTTTGTTGCATTTGTATTTGTTGTCTTTGTTGCAGTGTCCCTGCCTCAGGTCTTTCCCCGATTGCTGCTCCCCGAAAACACCTCCGCAAAGAGCTTTTTCGGCGGAGCGGGCGAGGTTTTCCTCAACCGATTCGGAGCTGTTCCGGCATTTATGGCGATATATACGCGTATGTCAGATAAAAAAACAAGAAGAAAATATATGCTTGGCGGCATCGGGGGTGCAGGGTGTGCCCTTGCGATAATTTCAGCGATAACAATTGCAACACTCGGAAAAACAACCTCGACGACCGATTTTTATCCCATATATACCGCGATGTCACTCCACTCTGTCGGCGGATTTATTCAGCATACCGAAATATTTGCCTGTGTGGCAATGACACTGTGCCTGTTCTTTAAGGGTGCAGTCTGTCTCACTTTTTCAGGTGATATGATAGACAAAATATTTGGAATAGAGCGAAAGCACGGTGTGTTTCTGCCGCTCGCGTTCATATGCGCGTTCTCAACTCAGCTTATTTACAGAGACATCTCCTCGCTACGAACCATGCTTGAATGGAAAAATGGCGCTATCTATATTTTGCTTCTCAATGTAATCATTCCCATAGTTGTTTTTATAGCCGCTATCCGAAAAAAGAAAAAAACACATTGATTTTTCACCGAAAAAAATACCTCTGCATAATATGTAGCGAAGGAAACTTCAAAACATCATTACGGGAGGTAAAATAAATGCCTGATAAGGTATTGCCCGGCCCTATTCACGGTAACGCACCGTGTGTAAGAGAGGCCGTGTGTATCCATACAAACAGAATTTATGATTCATGCAGAGATAAAGAATGTATAGAGAATATAAGAGTGTATCCCACCCGCTGTTCTCAGGAGATTTTAGACTGCGCAACAAGCGTGAAAACCCGCGAAGCAAAGCTTCTCTGGACGAACATAGACGTACACGAGGTAACCTTTAATCGGGGCTTCTACACCGTTGATATCAAGTTTTTCTACTGTATCACCGCAGATGTATGTGCATGCTCCGGCAAAACGCAGAAGGTCACAGGTCTTGCTATTTATGAAAAGCGCGTAATCCTTTTCGGAAGTGAGGGAGACGTAAAGATATTTAACTCTCGTCTCTCTCCCTGCGACAAATGTGCCGACAATATGCCCCAGGCGTTCGTTGAAGCAGTTGACCCGATCTTCCTCGGTGCCGAGCTTTGCGAGGCAAGAAGAGTTCATATTCATGACGATTGCGAATGTGCTTGCGATTGTGACGAGCTCTGTGATGTTCCGCAATGTGTCCGCGATATGTTCGACGACGAACTCGTAACAAACGGTGGCTGCAAGAACCTTCTTGTAACACTCGGGCAGTTCTCTATCGTGCGCCTTGAGCGCGACTCCCAGATTCTTATCCCCGCATACGATTTCTGCATGCCTGAAAAGGAGTGCGTAGGCTCAAGCGAAGACCGCCCCTGCGACCTCTTCAGAAAAATCAAATTTCCGGTAAATGAATTCTTTCCGCCGTCAGCCCGCGAGGGTACGAATGATTCCTCCTGCGAAAAAGTGCAGAGGGGCTGCTGCGGAAAGTAAAAAGTGAACCCCCTAAAAAACGTAATCTGACTTTGTCGGATTACGTTTTTGTTGTTGGAGCCGGCACGTATGGAGAAAAAATCAAAACGGTGAAGCATGTTACAACAGCGTTTATTTGTAAGACTGTGCATTCCGGGATGTGCGTTCTTCCTTTGGAATCAGAGTTTTTATGTATCTTATGGGGTTTGTTCCAAGTGCGGTAAGGAAAATAAAATATACAAAGAGAGAAACCATTGCCGACAAAATGAGGCTTTCTGAGTGTGTATATATAATCTGAGCAACGAGAGAGGAGAGTGCTGATGTCAAAAGCGGATTGAAAAACCAGTTTTCAAATCTCGGTGAGAGCGAAAGCTCGCGGCAGAGGCACATAAATTGCAAAACTGCGCAAATTGCGCCGGAAATGACGCAGCCGACAGCATAGGCGCGTATTCCAACTCCCGGCACTCCCACCAGATATGTAAAGAGAAGCTGAATTATGCCTGTTGAGGTCGTGTAAATTGCGGAGCGTGTCTGCTTTCCGATGGCATTGAGAATTGCGCCCAGCGTAAGTTGATAATAAGAGATAAGCGTTGCAACGGAGAGGGGAAACATAAGGTTGCCTACACCGCTCTCTGCAAACAGAAGCTCTCCGAGGGGTTTTCCGAGCGGAAGCATAATTGCCGTAAGCGGCATAGCGAGAAGCCCTGTGGCATGGATTGTTTTCCCTGCTTTTCTTCGCATATCGGAAAAATCACGTTTTGCATGAGCTTCTGAAATTTTCGGCACCATAACCGAGGTGAGCGAAGAAATGAATGCAATCGGGAAGGACAAGAGAGGGATAGTCATTCCAAACATAATTCCGAAGCTCGCGCTTGCAGAAGCTGCGCTCATTCCTGCTGCGCGAAGCCGCTGAGGGATGAGGGCGCAATTGAGAGTTGCCAGAAGATTGTTAATGCTGTGAGCTGCTGATATCGGAACTGCTATTTTTGTAAGCTCACGCGGTTTTACGGATTGGAACGCACCATGGCCTTTGCTTTTTGAAAAACGGTAAAAAAGCGAGAGGATAAATGAGCTTGAAAGCTCGCTCACAATCATTCCGCATACAATGAGCATTGAGGAAATTGCAGGGTCAGATGTTGAAAAGAGAATCAGAAACGCGGCGACTGCGAGCGCGCGGATTATCTGTTCGGAAAGCTCGGAGGTAATTTGAGGAGCAACGCGGCTGACACCGTAGAAATAGTTTTTAATTATATTTTCAATTCCCGTGAGAAAGAGGCAGATAAAAAGAAAAGGGAGCGACGGGAGAACTCTCATATCTCCGAGAAAAGAGCCTGAGATGAAATTGCGGAAAAGAAAAGTCAAAACGGCAGCAACAAAGAGGGCGCCCGAAAAAATCCTGATTGCGCAGGAAACTGAGCTTTTTGCACCGGAAAAATCACGAAGAGAAGCTCTCTCCGCAGAAACTCTTGCAACTGCAACGGTAAGCCCTGTGAGAGTGAGCGAGGTAAGAAGAGAGTAAAAAGGCATAACGAGCTGGTAAACTCCCATGCCCTCGGCTCCTGTCATCCTGCTCAAAAAAACGCGATATGCAAAGCCAAGTAATTGAAGAAATATATTTGAAGCGGCGATTGCCGACAGATTACGCAAAACCGCATGCTCGCTTATCCGTGGAAAAAACATAAAAACACCTCCGTCATAATTTATATGACGGAGGTGCCATGTCATATTCAGTTAAAACAAAAAGCGTCATTTTTTTACTACCCAATCACAGAAGCTGTTATATGTGTTTTGAGCAGTTGGGAACAGCTTTTCAAAAAAACCGCTCTGGTAGTATATTGCGGTATCCTTGAACATAATGGGAGCGAAGGGAACAGTTTCGCAAAAAGCACGGAAAAAGTTATCGCGTGCCTCGTCACCTGCAAGATATGCCGAGTGAAGCGACAGAAGCTCTGCATCATAGAAACCGCCGTAATTGAGAGAGCCCTGCAAAATTCGGGTTAAATCAAAGTCAGGAGACAAGGAAACCTCGCCGTAGTACAGGTCAAAATCTCCGTGGGTAAGCGCGGTTGCGTATTCGTTGAAAGGAAGTGCACGGACGGAGCACGGCACTCCAAGTCGCGTGAGCGTTTCTGAAATTCTTTTGCAAACCGCTATTTTGCCAGAGGTCTCAGTATTCACAAGGATTGTGACAGGCTTTGAAATGTCAAGGTTCAAATCCCCGACATACGAAAGCGCGGCAGAGACTTCTTCGGGATACGAAGAAAATGAGGGGTGGAACGGGAGCTCACAGGGCTTTCCCATAAGCGCAAAGTCGTTTTGTGCAGCGCTTTCCCTGTCAATTAAGCGGGCGATTGCCACGCGAGCTGCCTTGTCTGAAAACGGAGCCCTTCTCATATTGAATCCAATAAAATGGAGACGTGTTGAAGAAACGTTCTTCATTTGCGAGGCGCTGAGCGGAGACAAGGGAGCTGTACCTGTCGGGTCACTTGTAAGAATTGAGATCGTATGGTTGTCAAATTCAAACAAAAGCTCGTCAGAGCTCGATACATCCAAAAGCGAAATTACGGAATATTCAGGCTCTTTTCCGGAGTGGTGGTTAGTCCTTGCGACGAGCGCCAAAAGGTCATCCTTCGGAGCATAGATTCCTGTTCCTGTCGGGAGAGCATTGCCCCTGGTGCCGTTCTTTATTATAGGAATATCCAGAAGCGCAGGAAAGCGTGAATTTGCGTATTTAAGCGTTACTGTCACAGTTCCTTTTCTGTCCGAAGAAGAAATGCTCTCAATGATTGAAAGATTTGATGCATAGTAAGAGCCGGGCTCACAAGCAGCTTTTAGAGAATATTCCACATCCGAGGGCAAAAGTGCGCTCTTGTCAGAAAAAGTCACGTTCTTCTTGATGTTGAATACATAGGTTTTATCGGAATATGAAAAGCTTTCACACAGAACGGGCTCAGCCTCAAAGTTTTCGGAGAGCGAAAAAAGCGGCTCGCAAATAAGCCCCATAAGCTCAAAGTTCAGTTTGTTTTTTGTGGTGTACGGGTCGGCACTTTCTCCGGAAGCAAAACCTACACCAAAGGTAGAGGTGTCAACATCTGTAATTTCAGCTTCTTCCGAAATTGCACCGCCTATTTCCTCAATCTCTGCAATATCGCAAGCTGAAAAAATAAATAAGGACAAAATCAGGAAAAAGGAAATGCATTTCTTCATAAGTTCCGACTCCTTCCCGAAAAATTGCGCAAGTTTATGGTTTACTGCTGTTTTCCCTTTAAAAGCTTCATTCTTGCGCCGTGGTCAAGAATCCTCTTTCGCATGCGCAGCGATTCGGGAGTAACCTCCAAAAGCTCATCATCAGCCAGAAATTCCAGCATTTGCTCAAGGCTTAAATTTCTCGGCGGAACAAGACGGAGCGCATCATCGCTTCCGGATGCACGCATATTTGTAAGTTGCTTTTTCTTGCAGACATTAACGACAATATCATCAGCTTTTGAGGAAACACCGACAATCATACCGGCATAAACGTTGTCTCCGGGGGAGATGAACATTGCTCCACGGTCCTGAACGTTGAATATGCCGTATCCGACAGCTTCACCTGTTTCAAATGCTATCAGAGAACCTGTTGAGCGACGGATAATATCGCCCTTTGAGGGAGCGTATCCGTGGAAAACTGAGTTGAGGATTCCCTCGCCCTTGGTATCGGTGAGAAATTCGTTTCTGTATCCGAAAAGGCCCTTTGCAGGAATGACAAACTCAATTCTCATCCGGCTTCCAATCTGCGACATTTTGGTCATTTCACCGCGGCGCGCACCGAGCTTTTCAATAACTGCCCCGACTGACTCGTCAGGAACGTCAATAACAAGGTGCTCCATAGGCTCGCAAAGCTCACCGTCAATCTCTCGGAGGAGAACTCTTGGCGTGCTCACCTGGAATTCATAGCCCTCACGGCGCATGTTTTCAATAAGGATGGAAAGGTGCATTTCGCCTCTGCCTGAAACAATGAAGGAATCGGAAGAACCGTCAGCCTGAGAAACTTTAAGAGAAACGTCTTTTAACAGCTCGCGTTCAAGCCTGTCCTTTATATTGCGTGTGGTAACAAATTTTCCCTCGCGCCCGGCGAAGGGAGAATCGTTTACGGAAAATGTCATCTCGACAGTGGGCTCTGAGATCTTGACAAACGGAAGCGGCTCCGCAAACTCCGGAGTGCATACGGTATCTCCGATAGTTATTTCCGAAATGCCGGAAAGGCAAATGATGTTTCCGGCGCTCGCCTCGGTAACAGGAACGCGTTCAAGCCCTTCAAACTGGTACATTGAGGTTATCCGGGCTTTTTTTGGCTCGCGAAGACCGTGATAATCGCAGACGATAACGTCTTGATTCTGGCGGATAACGCCCGACTCAATCCTGCCGATTGCAATTCTGCCGACATAATCGTTATAGTCAATCGAAGAAACAAGCATCCGCATAGGCTCGTCCATATTCGCAGAGGGAGCGGGAATATAGTCAACGATCTTATCAAGGAGAGGCAAGAGGTTTTCGCCCGGGACATCTACACTCTCACTTGCAGTTCCTGCACGGGCAGAACAGAAAAGAAATGGCGAGTCAAGCTGTTCGTCGCTTGCTTCAAGGTCCATAAACAGCTCTAAAACCTCGTCTTCAATTTCGTCAAGCCGTGCATCCTGACGGTCAATTTTGTTAATCGCAACGATAACACGATGCCCGAGCGAAAGCGCTTTTTGGAGAACAAAGCGAGTTTGCGGCATCGGCCCTTCGGCTGCATCAACAAGAAGAATAACGCCGTCAACCATTTTAAGAACGCGCTCAACCTCGCCGCCGAAGTCAGCGTGGCCGGGCGTGTCAATAACGTTTATTTTAACGTCTTTATAGTGGATCGATGTATTTTTTGCAAGAATTGTAATGCCGCGTTCGCGCTCAATGTCGTTTGAATCCATAACGCGCTCTGCAACAACCTGATTTTCGCGGAAGGTTCCGCTTTGTTTGAGCATCTCGTCAACAAGGGTGGTTTTACCATGGTCAACGTGAGCAATAATAGCGATGTTTCTGATATTAGGATTTGTCAAAGTAAGGGCTCCTTTAAAAATAGAATACAGATTTTCGATTAAATAAAAATCCGGTGTGCAAAGCTCTGCTCTGCACACCGTCACAACTAAGCAAATAAACCGAAGTTGAGCAAAAGAGTAACGATAACGAATATCGCGGCAATAACTACCGTAAGCTTAACGAGAAGAGCGTCAAGACCTTTTGACTTGTTCTTTGAGAAGAATGTGTCCGCACCGCCTGAAATAGTCCCGGAAAGACCTACGCGCCGACTCTGTTGGAGAAGAACTATTGCAACAAGGGCAATGGCAAGAACAAGCTGAACAATAGCAAGTGCAAGCTTCAAAATAAACACCTCCGAATGATATGCCGCATAAACGGCAACTTTTGTAAACATAAGTACAGTATATTCTAACACGAGTTGGAGGATTTTTCAACTGTTTTTTAAAAAAATTTTAACACAAATTATGCGTCGCTTTATTGGCAGGGATTGCTCTTGAGGGCGGAATGTGGTATAGTTACTGTGTAAGCTTTTGGTGCAAGGAGGTAATAGGCGTGATATATACGCTTACATTGAACCCTTCAATAGATTATTCAATGCTTGTCGGGCAGTTCCGCGAGGGAGAGATCAATCGCAGCTCGGCCGAGGTTTCCGGCTTTGGCGGAAAGGGGATAAATGTTTCGGCGATTCTCACCCGTCTTGGAGTTGAAAATTGCGCCCTCGGTTTTTGCGGAGGTTTTTCGGGCAAGGAAATCGAAAGGCTTGCGCGCCTTTCAGGGCTCAAATGTGATTTTTGCGAAATCTCCGGCAATTCAAGAATAAACGTCAAAATTATCTCCGAAAAGGAGACTGCAATAAACGGAAACGGCCCGTATATTCGCTTAGAGGAAGAGAAAAAGCTCATTTTGAAGCTTTCGGCACTTTCTGAAAATGACACGGTTATAATCTCCGGCAAGAGCCCTGAAAGCGAGAGCGGAAGGCTTCTTGAAAACGTCATAAACGCAACCGCTCATACAAGGCTTGTTGCGGATATGGAGGGGGATGACCTTCTTTTTGCAATCGAAAAAAAGCCATTTCTTATAAAGCCCAACCGCGAGGAGTTGCAAGGCATATTCCAAAAAGAAAATCTTTCAGATGGGGAAATTGCAGAATGTGCCGCATCGCTTCGCGGAAAGGGAGCAAAAAACGTTCTCGTGTCACTCGGCAAAGAGGGAGCGATCCTTGCTGCGGATGACGGAAAGCTGTATCGTGTCCGTGCACCGCATGTTGATGTGGTAAGCACAGTCGGAGCGGGGGATTCATGCCTTGCAGGCTTCATGGCAGGCTATCCGAACGGAATTTCCTTTGCGCTTTCCCTTTCAATGGCGGCAGGAGCTGCAACAGCACAAAGTGCCGCTCTTGCAGAAACTGAGGAAATCATGAAAATTTTTTCAGAGATGTAAAATTAATACTTTTTGGCTTCGGGTTCTGTCTGCCTTTAGCTATGTGTTTTTTGCTTTCAGTAAGGCAACCCGGCAATATAAAAAAGTTTGAAAATTTTACTTGACAAGCAGAATATAGTATGGTAGAATTTATAAGCTGAATATGCGGATGTAGTTCAATGGTAGAATTCCAGCCTTCCAAGCTGGTTACGTGGGTTCGATTCCCATCATCCGCTCCATTTTTTTTGCGCAGATGACCTATGATTTGCGCCTGTAGCTCAGGTGGATAGAGCAACTGCCTTCTAAGCAGTGGGTCAGGGGTTCGAGTCCCTTCAGGCGCGCCATTTTTATTATGATGGTAGAGAATCAGAGTTTGTCCTTATGGTGGGTATAGCTCAGTTGGTTAGAGTACCAGATTGTGGCTCTGGGGGTCGCCGGTTCGAATCCGGCTACCCACCCCATTTTCCACCTTTGGAATTACATTGGGATGTAGCCAAGTCGGTAAGGCACCAGACTTTGACTCTGGCATTCGTAGGTTCGAGTCCTGCCATCCCAGCCAAATATGATCCACTAGCTCAGTAGGTAGAGCACCGCCCTTTTAAGGCGGGTGTCCGGAGTTCGAGCCTCCGGTGGATCACCAAAAGCCTTAAAAAAGCACTTGCATTTTGCAAGTGCTTTTTTTATGTAATTTCTTGTCGGTCAATCACAATAAAATCTTTTCTATACGTTTGAAGCTGATTATAGTGTGAAGAAGAAGCTGCGTCAGGTAAGTAAGGTTTGACGGTAGAGCGCTTTTGTGGTAGTATATAAAATAGGTAATTGTACACAGAAAGTAAAAGTTTTTGGAGTGATGAGTATGAAGAAAATTATTAAAGGTTATATAGGCTTGAACCTGATTATGAGAATAGCAATAGGCCTTGTTATTGGTTCTGTGCTGGGGCTTTTGTTGCCGGGATTTAACGGAATCGGAATTCTTGGCGATTTATTTGTAGGCGCGCTTAAAGCTATTGCACCTCTTCTTGTTTTTGTTCTTGTAATTTCTTCAATCGCAAATTCTTCCGGTGCGATTGGAAAGCGATTCAGAACGGTAATTTTTCTATATGTTATAAGCACGCTTCTGGCGGCAGTTCTTGCGGTTCTTTCCGGCAGGATGTTTCCCATAACTCTCAAGCTTACAACCGCAGTGGATGCTGTTGCACCGGGTGGCCTCTCTGAGGTGCTTTCAAACCTTGCCAACAATATGATAGCAAACCCCATTTCGTCTATTGCAAACGCAAATTATATAGGAGTTCTCTTCTGGGCAATAATTATCGGTGTTTCAATAAAAATCGTTGCTAACGATGCAACAAAGCAGACATTCCGCGACATTTCAGATGCAGTAGCGCGCGTTGTGCGCTGGATTATAGAGTTTGCTCCATTTGGGATTTTAGGGCTTTCCTTTGCCCTTGTATCACAGAACGGGCTCTCGATTTTCTATGATTATGGAAAGCTCCTTGCAGTTCTTGTCGGATGTATGCTTGTGCTATCCCTTGTTATAAACCCGATAGTCGTTGCAATCTGCCTTAAAAAGAATCCGTATCCGCTCGTGTTAAAGTGCATAAAGGAAAGCGGAATAACAGCCTTCTTCACAAGAAGCTCTGCTGCAAATATCCCCGTAAATATGGAGCTTTGCAGAAAGCTCAATCTCGATGAAAATCTCTACTCGGTTTCCATTCCGCTCGGCGCAACAATCAATATGGACGGCGCCGCAATCACAATTACAATAATGACGCTTGCTGCGGCAAACACCCTCGGCGTATCGGTTTCGCTGCCGCTGGCAATTCTTTTAAGCGTTGTTGCCACGATGGGCGCATGCGGCGCATCAGGGGTCGCAGAAGGATCGCTTCTTCTCATTCCGGTTGCCTGCTCGCTTTTCGGAATCCCCAATGACGTTGCGATGCAGGTCGTAGGAATAGGATTTATTATCGGGGTTGTTCAGGATTCTCTCGAAACAGCTCTTAACTCCTCAGGAGATGTACTCTTTGCCGCAACCGCCGAATATATGGAAAGGCAGAGAAAAGGCGAAAAAATAGTATTCAAAAACGAATTCAAATTTTAATCAGGGAAAATTCGAGGTGTGCTTAATGTTTAATTTTGAGGAAATAAGTACGGCCGTTTCAAAGGGGCGCGCAAGAGAGATAGTCGCGCTCGTTGAAGCTGCGCTTTCTGCCGGCGCGGACTCCGGGGATATTTTAAACCTCGGGCTTCTTGCCGGAATGGAAAAGGTCAGCGAGGCATTTCGCGAGAACAAGATTTTTGTACCGGAGGTCATGCTGGCGGCGAGGACTCTCACAATGGGGCTTGATAAAATCCGCCCGCTTCTTGTGGGCGACAGCGCAAAGCCCTGCGGAAAGGTGGTTATCTGCACCGTAAACGGCGACCGCCACGACATCGGAAAAAATATCGTCAAAATGATGCTTGAGGGCTCGGGATTTGAGGTTATAGACCTCGGCGTGAGTGTTCCTCCCGAAAGGGTTGTTGAGGCAGTGCGCGAGCATAAGCCGGACATAGTCGCACTTTCAGCTCTTCTCACAACTACAATGAAGAACCAGGAAGAAACAATCAAAGCGATTTCCGATGCAGGGCTTCGCGACAGTGTAAAGGTTATAGTCGGCGGCGCCCCCGTTACGGAGGACTTTGCGTGCGAAATAGGGGCAGATGCTTACTCAAAGGATGCCTCAGAAGCTGTAAGTGTTGCAAAAAGCTTTGTTATATAAAACTGTTTAAGGAGATAAAAGATGCTTGAACTTGATGAATACAAGCTCCGAATAAATGCGCTTTCAGGGCCAATTGAAGAGCTTTCCACCGCTATGGACATAAACGGGCTAAAAGAAGAGCTTTCTTCGCTTGAAAAGGCGTCGGAGGCAGAGGACTTCTGGAGCGACCTCGAAAATTCACAGGCAGTTCTTAAAAGAATTTCAAGAATAAAAGAGAAGGTTTCCAGATTTTCCGGATTTGAAGCGGAGTATGAGGATATAAAAGCTCTTTTTGAGCTTGCCGTTGAAGAAGATGACGAGGAGACTGCCGGCGAAATCGGCGAGATGCTTTCTGCTCTTGAAAAAAGTCTTGCAGATGCAAGAATAGAAACGCTGCTTTCCGGTGATTATGACGGAAACAACGCAATAATGAGCTTTCAGGCAGGTGCCGGAGGCACGGAAGCTCAGGATTGGGCGGAAATGCTCTATCGTATGTATACCCACTGGGCAGAGAGACACGGCTTCTCATATAAAATTCTCGATTTTCTTGACGGTGACGAGGCGGGCCTTAAAAGCGCGAGCATTTTAATTGAGGGCGAGAATGCATATGGATACCTAAAAAGTGAGATGGGCGTGCATCGCCTTGTAAGAATTTCTCCGTTTGATGCTTCCGGCCGCCGTCACACGTCATTTGCGGCAGTAGAGGTTATGCCCGAAATCACGGAGGATGTCGAGGTTGAAATTCGCCCTGAGGATTTAAAAGTCGATACTTACCGCTCATCGGGCGCAGGCGGGCAGCACGTCAACAAAACTGAATCTGCAATAAGAATAACCCATTTGCCGACAGGCATTGTTGTTGCGTGCCAGAACGAGCGCAGCCAGCATCAGAACCGCGAGGTTGCAATGCGTATGCTCAAATCAAAGCTCGTTGAGATTAAAGAGCGCGAGAATCTTGAGAAAATTGAGGACATTAAGGGCGAGCAGAAGCTGATTGAGTGGGGGAGCCAGATTCGCTCATATGTCTTTATGCCATACACTCTTGCAAAGGACCACAGAACAGGCTTTGAAAACGGAAATATCGGCGCGGTTATGGACGGCGATATTGACGGATTTATCAATGAATATCTTACGCAGATGGCAGTTGCGTCAGGAGGAAAAAACGGCAAGTAGGTGCTATATATGTGGATGAAAAAGCTTTATGCCACCTTCGGAAAGCTTGACGGAAAAACGCTTGAGCTTTCTCCGGGGCTCAATATAATATACGGCAAAAACGAGGCGGGGAAATCTACATGGACCGCCTTTATAAAAGCTATGTTTTACGGCATATCCACGCGCGAACAGAAAAAGGCAGGGTTTATCCCTGATAAAGAAAAGTATATTCCCTGGAACGGAAGCGCAATGTACGGTAAAATAGAGCTTTCAACGCCTTCGGGAGATATGACGCTTGAAGCAATGCCCGCAAAAGCGCGAGCATCATTAAAGGTTACTTCAAGCTATGATGAGAGCGGGCGCGAGGCTCCGTTTGGAGAGGAGCTTATCGGAGTTTCTGCGAGCGTTTACGAAAGAACTGCTTTTATCCGTCAGGCACAGATTGAGGTTTCGGGAGACAGTGAAACAGAACGCCGAATTCTATCAATAGCATCAAGTGGAGACGAAACCGTTTCAGCCGGCGAGGTTATTGCCCGATTAAAGAAAAAACAGCGCGAGCTTGGAGGAACAGGAAAAAATGCCGTAATTCAAAGGCTTGAAGGTGAAATCAGAGCTCTTCGGGAAAAGATAGAACAGGCAGAAATTACCGAAGCGGAAATTTCGCAGAGCTCCGAAAGCATCAAGGCGTATAAGGCGGCAAAGCAGCGTTTTGAAAGGTCGCTTTCTGTTGCGCGTGCCGAGGAAGAAAAGAACAAATCAAAATATGTTGAAAATGCGAGAAAGGAGCTTTCAGCAGCACTTTTGAGGGTGTCCGAGCTTGAAAAGTTCCCGACCCGTCGCGAGCTTGATGATTTCATTCAGAAAAAAAGCGAATGGTCAAGCCTTAATATTCTCGATGAACAGAAAGAAAAACAGCTCTCCGGAACGGAAGATGAGCTTCGTCAGTGTCGCCGTGAGCTTTCGGAATCGCCCTTCTGCGGGATGGGAGAGAAAGACGTTGAGACGGTAGCAGAGGAAGCGTCGGCTGTTTTCGCGCAGGGCGAGTATAGCAAGAAAGCCTCAGCCGTTCCGGCGTATGCCTTGTTTGCGGCGGGTGTAATTTTTGCCGCTGCAACAGTATTTTCAGCGTTTTTTGCCGTTGCAGCAGCTCTTGCGGTGCTTGCCGGTGTTACATATCTTGTCCTTAGCAAAAAAAACGCCAAGAAGAGCAAGACTGTGGAGGAGCTGAAAAAGAAATACAACATTTCAGGCAGCGAAGAGCTTTCAAAAAAGGTTTTGAGATATTCCGAGCTTTTTTCCCGTGAGAAAGAGCTCTCCGAGCGTAAAATGACGCTTGAAGCCGAAAGAAAAGAGAGTCTGTCTGCCATTGAAGCTTTATCGGCAAATATGAAGAATCTTATGCTTCAATTTTTGCCGGGAGAAGAGAGCTTTGACCTTGCAGGGCAGAAGCTGAGAAAAATGGTTGAAGAGCGCGAGGAAGCGCAAATCGCTTTGCGGGCGGCGCATGCGCGTGTTGAGGCGCTTGATGCCGCCGGCGAGGTATCGGAAGAAAAGCTTGAATATGCAGCAGAGGAAATTCCGGATGAGCCTCCCGAGTATTTTGAGGCGGAGCTTTCGGAGATTTCCGAAAAAATAAGGATCTTTGAAATCCATCTTGCAGGGGAAACTGCAAAGCTCGCAGGCTTTTCCCGAAGCTCGGCTGAGAAGGAGCTTTCAGAACTTCTTGAAAAACTTTCAAAAGCGAGCTTTGAGCACGATGCCCTCTCGCTCGCGATAGATGTGATGGATCAGACTGAAACTGAGCTGAAAAACCGATTTTCACCCAAGATAGAAAAAAGAACGGCAGAGCTGTTTTCTTATCTCACGGGAGGCAGCTTTGAGTTTGTGAGAATAAAAAGCAGTGATTTTGACTTTGACGTTGCAAAGGGAGAAGCCACATCTCCGAGAGACGGGCTTATGCTGTCGAGGGGCACGCTTGACGAGCTTTATTTCGCACTCCGGATAGCTCTCTTTGAAACAATAATACCGGAGGACTTTTCGCCCCCCATGATACTTGATGATGCACTTGTAAATTTTGATGACGAGAGAATGGAAAGAGCGCTTTCTCTTCTTCTTGAAATTGCGGAGAAGAGACAAGTTGTCCTTATGTCGTGTCACAGGCGGGAAGCGGAGCTTTTAAAAGCAAATCCCAAAGTAAGGATAACCGAGATATAGACAAAAGCATATATAGTATTGAATGTCATAAAAAGTGTTTGATTATTTTATATTTTGATGTATAATAATAAAAAATGTAAAAACGGAAGGGTTTTGAAGTATGGCAGAGCTTTGTGCAAATGAAGGAAAAAATACAATTATAAATGTCGAGGGCAAGGACTATCTGCGCCTCCCGATAAAGACACATGTTGTCACTGAAAATGATGTTATTGCAGACGTTGCAGAAAAATATGCAATAGAGCATATGCAGGAGGGCGATATTCTTTTCATTTCGGAAAAGTGTGTTGCATGTTCGCAGAAGCGTGCGGTTCCGCTTTCTGAAATAAATCCGCGTCCGCTTGCAAAGGTTCTTTGTAAATTCGTTTTAAAAACTCCTCATGGGATTGGTCTCGGAATTCCGGAAACGATGGAAATGGCACTTCGTGAATGCGGAACGGTCAGAATACTTTTTTCAGCCTTTATAAGCGCAATCGGCAAGCTCCTCGGCAAGCGCGGCTGGTTCTATAAGATTGCGGGTTACCGTGCAGAGTCAATTGACGGGCCTACCCCCTACACGCTTCCGCCGTATAATCAGTGTGTGGTTCTCGGTCCGGAAAACCCGGATAAGGTAGCGCAGGATGTGGCTTCAAGAATTGGTTTCAGGGTTATTATTGTTGATATAAACGACCTTGCAGGAAAAATCCTCGGCGCATCCGATGCGACGCTTGACCGTGACCTTCTCCCGAAGATTTTAAGAGATAATCCTCTCGGCCAAAGCGCACAGCAGACACCGATGGGAATAATCCGTGAGGTTAAGTAGAGATGTCAGAGTCTTTGCAGTTTGAACATATCAGAAAGGTTGCCGAGGAAAACTCAAAGCGGGTTTTGGAGGCTTTTGCAAAGCACAGAGTTTCAGACACTATGTTTGGGGGAACAACCGGATATGGTTATAATGATCAGGGCCGAGATGTTCTTGACAAGATATATGCAGATGTATTTGGCGCAGAGGATGCTCTGTGCCGAATTCAGTTTGTAAACGGAACTCATGCGCTCTTTTGTGCGTTGTTCGGTGCGCTCAACCCTGGAGACACTCTCCTTTCAATTACCGGAGCGCCGTATGACACGCTGCTCGGTGCAATCGGGGTTTCCGGAAAGCGACACGGCACCCTCGCTGAATATGGCGTGAAGTACAGAGAAATCCCCATGGTTAACGGAGAGGTGGACCTTCCGTCTGCGCTTTCTGCCTGTGAGGAGGAAGCGAATGTTTTGGTTTACATCCAGCGTTCAAGAGGCTATGGCGACCGCCGGGCCCTTTCCGTTTCTGAAATCGGGGAGATAATCGCCGCTGTCCGCAAGAAGAATCCGAGAGCGCTTGTTATGGTGGATAATTGCTACGGTGAGTTCTGTGAGACTCGTGAGCCCACTCATGTCGGGGCAGACATCATAGCCGGATCTCTTATCAAAAATCCGGGTGGCGGGCTTGCTCCGTCCGGTGGGTACATAGCAGGCAGGGAAGAGCTTGTCGAGCGTGCTGCGGAGAGGCTTACAGTTCCCGGCATAGGCCGCGAATGCGGCGCAACTCTCGGCAACAACCGTCTGCTTTATCAGGGATTTTTTATGGCGCCTCACATAGTTGCCCAGGCCCTTTATACCGCAATTTTCGCGGCGGAAACATTTGAAAAAATGGGCTTTGAGGTCTCACCGCGTGCAGATGAGGTTCGTTATGACATAATTCAGACAATAGAGCTTAAAACTCCGGAAAAGCTCAAGGCTTTTTGCAAAGGTATTCAATCCGGTGCTCCGTGCGATTCATTTGTTACGCCTGAGCCGTGGGCGATGCCGGGATACGATGACGAGGTAATCATGGCGGCAGGAGCGTTTGTTCAGGGTGCGTCAATAGAGCTTTCGGCAGATGCACCGATGAGAGAACCTTACAGAGTTTATTTCCAGGGCGGAATAACCTATGAAAGCGGCAAACTCGGCATTTTGCGTGCTGCCAAGGAAATAGAAAACCTGAAATAAAAAAGGCGGCATTTTCCGTAAATGACATACTGTATGTAAAAAAGAGGCTGTGGGTTGAAACCCACAGCCTCTTTTGGTTTAAAAATTACTCAGCGCTTATAGCCTCAACAGGGCAAGTAGAAGCGCAAGCACCGCACTCTGCACAAGCATCCTTGTCGATAATGTATTTTGTATCGCCTTCGGAAATGCAGCCTACGGGACATTCGGCAGCGCAAGCACCGCACTGGATGCACTCATCACTAATTACATATGCCATGAAAAAACACCTCCAAGTATTTGATGTTTATATTGTAGCAATGAATAAAAAAAAAATCAATGGGAAAACTAAAAAAATTTTATTTTTTAAAATTTTGGAATTAGCACAAAATTTGTTGAATACTAAAAAAATAAAAAAATGGGAATACTGTTTTTGGAAAACAAATTTTCGGAGGCGCAAATGTTTTTTGAAAACAGATTTACATTACAAGCAGAGGTTGTGCTCAAACATGCTCACGAGTGTGCTGCAAGTCTTGGGCATGGCTATGTAGGAAGTGAGCATATTTTGCTTGCGCTCTCTCGCTCCGGCGAGGGGAAAACAGCGCCTGCGCTTGAAAATGCCGGTGCAACACAAAAGGAAATTTTTAAAATGATATGTTACCGGATAGGAAAAGGCGCAAAGTCATATGCAACGCCGCAGGGGCTAACCCCCTGCGCACGAAGAATAGTAAAGGAAGCACAAATGATTGCGGCAAGTCAAGGAAAAAGCTTTATAGGCGAAGAGCATCTTATGCTGGGTATCCTGAGGGAGGAGGAAAGCTCTGCGTCAAAGATACTTAAAAACCTTAATGTCAATAAAGAAAAGCTCAACTCAGTGCTTCTTTCAATTGGCGGTGAGCACGAGGGAGATTTAAAAAAGGCAGATGCTGCGCGTGCTATGAAGGAACGGGGTGAGCTGAAAACCTTAAAGAGCTTTGGCAGAGATATGTGCGCGCTTTCGTCAGAGGGGCGCTTTGATCCTGTCATAGGCAGAGAAAAAGAGCTTGACAGAATGATAAGGATTTTGTGCCGCCGCACTAAGAACAATCCTGTTCTCCTTGGAGATGCAGGTGTCGGAAAAACCGCGCTTGTCGAGGGGCTTGCCATGAGAATTGCGAGCGGTAAGGTTCCGGAGCCGCTTTCGGACAAAAAAATATATTCAGTAGATATTTCAACAGTGGTTGCGGGTACAAAATACCGTGGTGAGTTTGAGGAGAGAATAAAGACAATGTTTTCGGAGGTCATTCGGGCCGGGAACATAATTTTGTTTATAGACGAAATTCACACAATTGTAGGTGCAGGCGCGGCAGAGGGAGCAATTGATGCGGCAAACATTTTAAAACCTGCGCTTTCAAGGCGCGAAGTGCAGATAATCGGAGCAACTACCTTCGGTGAATATCGAAAATATATAGAAAAAGACGCTGCGCTTCAACGGAGATTCCAGACAGTTGCGATTTATGAACCGTCAGAGCGCGAGTGCTTTGAGATAATAAAGGGCCTTTCCGAAAAATATGTCGCTCACCACGGTTGTAAAATCTGTGACGATGCAATTAAAAGCGCCGTATCACTTTCAAAAAGGTATATAACAGACAGATTTCTTCCGGACAAAGCAATAGATTTAATTGACGAGGCTCTGAGCAAGAAAAGAATAGAGCGGTCAAGCCCTCCTCCGGATATGGAAAGACTTCGTGACGAGCTTTCGAAGACAACAGAGAAGAAAAGAATGTGCATAGGCGAAGAAAAATTCGGCCAAGCGGCGTGTTACAAGGAGCAGGAGGAAAAGCTGCTTCGTGAGCTTCTGGATTTACAAAATCAGCAGAAGCGCCTTTCGGAAGAGGAAAATGAAATTTGCAGTGAAGATGTAGCACTTGTAGTAAGCGAGCAGACGGGGATTCCTGCATCGGGAATCACCAAGGATGAGGGGGAGCGGATTCTCGCCCTTCAGGAGGAGCTTTCAAAAAGGGTTATCGGGCAGCCACACGCAATTCGTACAGTAGCGGGAGCCATCAGAAGGTCAAGGTGCGGAATTTCTGACGAAAATCGGCCCATAGGATCATTTCTGTTCGCAGGGCCGACCGGAGTAGGAAAAACAAAGCTTGCCACTGCTCTTGCAGAGTGTATGTTTGATGGCGCGGAAAAATTGATACGTATAGATATGTCAGAATATATGGAGAAGCATGCCGTTTCAAAGCTGATAGGTGCGCCTCCCGGCTATATAGGCTATGAGGATGGAGAAAGCCTTGTTGATAAAGTAAGAAAAGCACCGTATTCAGTTATACTGTTTGACGAAATAGAAAAGGCACATCCCGAGGTGTTTAACCTGTTATTGCAAATACTTGAAAACGGAACACTTTCGGACTCTCACGGCAGGCGCTCGGATTTTAAAAACACGGTAGTAATAATGACATCAAACATAGGTGCAGACAAAATAAGCTCGTCTCCCGTCGGTTTCTTAGAGGAAAGCGAAAAAGATGAGTTTTTGAAGATGAAGAAGGCAGTTGACGGAGAAGTAAAAAAGATAATGAAGCCTGAGCTTGTGGGAAGAATTGACGAAGTTATAGTTTTTTCAAAACTCAGCGTGAAGGATTTAAGAGGAATACTTGATACAATGCTTGAAAAACTCATTTTGCGCGCAGAAAAAAAGGGAATCGAGCTGAGTGTTGACGAAGCTGTACGGGACTTTATAGCAAAAAAGAGCAAACACAGCCCATATGGCGCGCGTGAGCTGAGAAAAACAGTTTCAGCTGAGATTGAAGATGAGCTTGCAAGCATCTGCCTGCGAAGCAGGTGCAGAAGCAAGGTCAGAATTTCTCTGGCTGATGAGAAAATTAAAATAGAAGAGCTGGGATAAAAAGAAGATAACACTCTTTCGGGCGGAGAAGCGTCTCCGCTCTTTTTTATGCTCACAATGAAGAAAAAGGCATAAGTTTTAAATGAGGCATATAAACGGATGTATTGTACGCTTTTTTTGCAATAAATCTTTTCTGGACATAACAATTATTTTTGAAATTCGCATCAGTTTTGTATTGTATTACGGCGTATTTTGTGGTATAATTATCACTAATTGTAAATAACTGCATTTTAAATGCTTTATAAAGGAAAGATGAAACATGAAAAACTCAGAAAAGACAATGGACAAAATCGTTTCTCTCTGCAAAGGGCGCGGATTTGTTTACAGCGGCAGCGAAATCTACGGCGGTCTTGCAAACACGTGGGACTACGGCCCGTTGGGTGTTGAATTCAAGAACAACGTAAAGCGCGCCTGGTGGAAGAAGTTCGTCCAGGAGTCTCCGTATAACGTAGGCCTTGACAGCGCGATTCTCATGAATCCGCAGGTATGGGTTGCCTCGGGCCATGTAGGTGGATTTTCAGACCCGCTTATGGACTGTAAGGAATGCAAAACCCGCCACCGCGCAGATAAGCTCATTGAGGATACGGGCGTTAACCCCGCAGGCTGGAGCTTCGAGGAAATGGCAAAGTATATTGAAGACAACAACATCTGCTGCCCTGATTGCGGAAAGCGCAATTTTACGGACATCAGAAAGTTCAATCTTATGTTCAAAACATATCAGGGAGTTACGGAGGATGCAAAAAATGAGCTTTATCTTCGTCCTGAGACAGCGCAGGGTATTTTTGTTGATTTCAAGAACATTGCGCGCACAACAAGAAAAAAGATGCCTTTCGGCGTTGCTCAGATAGGAAAGTCATTCAGAAATGAAATTACTCCCGGAAACTTCACCTTCCGCACCCGCGAGTTTGAGCAGATGGAGCTTGAATTCTTCTGCCGCCCGGGTACAGACCTTGACTGGTTTAAATACTGGAAGGATTATTGCGAAAACTTCCTTCTTTCACTCGGCATAAAGAGCGAGAACCTTAAACTTCGCGACCATGAGCAGGAGGAGCTTTCTCACTATTCCAATGCTACAACCGACATCGAGTTCCTTTTCCCGTTTGGTTGGGGCGAGCTCTGGGGCAATGCTGACAGAACAGACTTTGACCTCAAAGCACATCAGACCCATTCCGGCGAGAATATGGAGTTCTTTGATGCTGAGACAAACGAAAAGTATGTTCCGTATGTTGTTGAGCCGTCACTCGGCGCAGACCGTGTTGCGCTTGCCTTCCTCTGCGAAGCATATGATGAGGAAGTTGTTGACGCAGAAAAGAACGACGTCAGAGTTGTTCTTCGCCTTCATCCGTATCTTGCTCCGTTCAAGGCAGCAATTCTCCCGCTTTCAAAGAAGCTTTCTGAGAAGGCAGGCGAGGTATATGCAGACCTTGCAAAGAAGTTTATGATTGATTTTGATGACGCAGGCTCAATCGGAAAACGCTATCGCCGTCAGGATGAGATAGGAACTCCGCTCTGCATCACATATGACTTCGAAAGTGAAGAAGACGGTTGCGTAACCGTTCGCGACAGGGACACCATGCAGCAGGAGAGGATTGCAATCGCAGACCTTGCAGCATACATAGAAAAGAAAATAGAGTTCTGATTAAGCATAAGTTTTCTTCGTTGTAGCTTACTTTGCACATAATTTGTTTACAATTTTTTCATTTGCAATAGTTTTGTCGTTTTGATATAATAACTTATTAGAATGAAAAGTTATGAGGGAGACAGATAATATGAAAAAAACAAAGTTTTTAGCACTTGTTATGGCTGTTGTTATGTTGTGCTCGCTGTTTTCAGGGTGCAGCCTTTTTGACGGCAAAACAATTTTGACTGTTGACGGCAAAAACATTTCAGAAGACATCTATTCTTCGGCACTTGCTCTTGCAGAATCTTCGTTTTATAACCAGAACGGCGTTATGCTCAGAGAGATTCTGGATGTGCAGTTAGGCGAGAATATGACAGGTGCTGACATCTTAAAGCAATATGCAGAAAGCATTCTTTGCGAGTTGGAGGCTGCCAGGATTATCGCAGAGCAGAACGGTCTTGGGCTTACCGATGAAGAGAAAGCTGCGCTTGAGGCAGATAAGCAGTCCCAGATTGAAGAAGCAGGTGGAAAACGCCAGTTTTTGGCTCAGCTCAGAGAAAACGGAACCACAGAAGCTGCAACCGACTATCTTACAGAAATTACCAGCATCTACTCAAAGGTATATTCAGAGCTTTTCTCCGGAGAGGGAGCATTGGCTCCGAAGGTTGAGGATGTAGCAACAAAGCTTATGAATGACTATGTCCGAGTTAAGCATGTTCTTGTTTTAAGCTCAGAGGGCGCTGAGGATGAGGCAGAGAAGCGTGCAAAGGCAGAAGGAATTGCAAAGCGCGCAAAGGCAGGAGAAGACTTTGACAAGCTCATCAAAGAATTTGGTGAAGACCCCGGTATGGAGTCAAATCCTGAGGGATATATTCTCGATAAGGATGGCTTCACTCCTGAGGGCTCCCGGATGGTTGAGGAGTTTTCGACAGCATCAAATGCGCTTGCAGTCAATGGCGTTTCAGATGTTGTAAAAACTACTCACGGCTTCCATATTATAAAGAGATTCCCGATTACAGAAGAATATGTTGCAGAGAATTCTGACACATATGTCGGGCTTTTTACTACGCTTGCTTTTCAGGAGCAGATAAGAAGTGTTATGGAGAACATCAAAGTTAAATATAAAATCCCGATAGAAAAAATAGATGTTCATAAAATTTTAGGTATTGAGAAGACTCTCGGCGCAGGAATTGAGGCTGAGAGCGATGGGCACGATCATGGCGAAGCTGAATCAGAAGAAACAGAAACCACAGAGGTTGTCCCTGCTGAGTAATCTATAATAGTTTTTAAAATGAAGCCGTTTAAAAAACGGCTTCATTTATGGATTATAAAAGAAACGGAGATGCAAAAATGTTAGATAAAAAGGAATTCCTTGACATTCTGGAAAAAATGGCAAAGACACCTGCTCCGAGCGGAATGGAAGACAAGCGCGTTGCGCTTTGCCTTGATTGGTTTGCAAAAAACGGAGTTAAGGCATATTCGGATGAGGCAAAAAATGTTATTGTTCCGATAGGGGATACGGAGGGTGAAAACCTTTCTGTTTTCCTTGCTCATACTGATGTTGTTTTCCCTGATTTGACGGAGCTTCCGTATTTTGACGATGGCGAAAAAATCCATGCTCCGGGTATTGGTGACGATACAGTCCATGCAGTTCAGCTTATGTTCATTGCGAGAAAGCTCGTGAAGGAAGGCTTCTCTCCGAAGCATGGTATGCTACTTGTGATGAATTCCTGCGAGGAAGGGCTTGGAAACCTCAAAGGCATCAGGCAGATTATGTCGGATTTTGCAGGGCGCGTTAAAACTGTTATCTCGATTGACGGCAGCTATAACTATATAGTTAACAAAGCAGTTGGATCTGAGAGATATAAAATTACGCTCAGAACCTGCGGCGGTCACTCGTTTGGCGCATTCGGAAACCCGAATGCTATTGAAAAGCTTGCAAGAGTTATCTGTGATTTGTATGAGATTGAAATTCCTCATGTCGGCAACTCAAAAACCACCTTCAATGTCGGCACAATCTCAGGCGGCACCTCCGTAAACACAATCGCTCAGAGTGCCGAAATGCTTTATGAGTTCCGCTCTGATGACCATTCCTGCATTGAGACCATGAGAAGAAGCTTTGAAGCAGTAATAAAGAAGCATCGTGATGCGGGGCTTGACATAGAGGTTGAAGTTCTTGGGATTCGTCCCTGCGGCAAGGGCGTTGACGAGAAAGCGCTTGAAGAGCTTACACAGCGCTGCAGAAATATCTGCGAGAAAATCTCCGGTATTCCGGCTCCCTCAACTTCTGGTTCGACAGACAGCAATATTCCGCTCTCTCTCGGAGTTGCATCCGTCACTATCGGCGGATGTCTTACAGAGGCAACACATACAAGGGAAGAATGGGTCGATAAAGAAAGTATATTTATTGGCTATAATTTGGTTGAAACGGTTATCCGTGACTTTGAAAACGACTGAAAATTTAAAAGCTAAAAGAGGCTGTAACAAATTAAATTTGTTACAGCCTCTTTCCAATTCGTAACGCTACCCGCAAAGCCGACATATAATAAATTAAAATATCGACAATCTGGGAGATGGTTTATTTGGAATACAACAGGCTTGCGGCTGTCAGGTATGCAAGAAGATGGGCACTCCGCAGAAATCCGCAGTTCTATAACTTCGATGAGCTCGGAGGGGACTGCACAAATTTCGTATCGCAGTGTGTTTATGCAGGCTCGGGGGTCATGAACTTTTCACAGCAGCTCGGGTGGTATTACATATCACCCGAGCTGCGCGCACCGTCGTGGACGAGTGTGAGATTCTTCTATGAGTTCATCACGCAGAATCAAGGCGTCGGGCCATATGGAAGGGAAGCTGATATATCAGAGATGCTCCCCGGTGACGTAGTTCAGCTTGCATACGGCGGAAGCGCTGAGTTTACACATACGCTGATAGTTGT
>JAZRPO010000029.1:0-39264 GCA_045649265.1 Eubacteriales bacterium | reverse complement strand
TTTGTAATATTCTCAATGTTTGACTTCGGACTTGTAACACCATACGCATCCTTAGCAATAAAGAGAGTACCGTAAACGGGACTGTTACCTGCACCACCGTCTGCCGGGTAAATCTTCATGTCAATTTCAATTGATTCATCCGGGGTAGAAGAGATAGTGATGTAAGCTTCTCCGTTTTCTCCATCCTTAGCACTTGAAATTGCATAAAGGAATCCGTTTACATTAATTGTTCTTGTGCCAAGAGCAGAAGCCTCAGCAGATGTAATGTCTTCCATAATGTAAATTCTCTTGTTTGCCGCATCAATTCTCTGTACAGTCAACTCGCTTCTGTTTTCTGCAAGGTCCTCACCGTTGAATATCTTTGCATCAGGAGTTTCAACAAAACGCACTCCGTAAAGCTCACCGATTTCACCCTTGTAAATCTGCTTTGTGTCTACATATTCGTGCGGCTTCTTCCAGTTTTCGTCTGACTGAATGTCAAACACAACATCAGGATGAACAATAGCTACATAATAACCGTCATCAAACGGAACAGCCTTGTTTCTCTTAAGTTGATTTACAGCCTTTCTGATGTCTGTAACAGTAAGTACCCCTTCAAGAGTTGCTCTGCTTGTCGCATCACCTGCATAAAGCACATTCTTACCGCCTGCAAGGACATCCTTTGTAATGTCATCAAGAGTTTCTGCAGCATTACGGGCAAGAAGCTCATTCATCTTGAGAGCTTCGGGAGACGGGTCGTGCTTGAAGAAGTCAAAGCTGTCTGTGTAGCTTACATAGTTACCGTACTGAACGGGTTCAGCCTTGATTCTTGTAATGTTGATTGTGCTACCCTTCGGTGTAATACCCTCGGTAAGCGGTTTTGTTGCTTTCGGGAGAGGTGAAAGTCTGTCCCAGGAGATTGTTTTTGTTCTTCCTTTGGGGATTGTCACCTTCTGTCCGAACTGATCGTGTACAAGCTTACTCTCCGCACGCTTAAGGATGTGTCTGTTCAATACCTCCTGAAATAACGGGGTAGTACCCGGAGAGGTAGTCGTCTGTAAATTCAATAGTCTTTCTGTTTCTGTCGCCATATTTAATCACTCACTTTCTTTGTTTCCGAATGAGTGATTCATATCTCACTCATTCATAATATTATTAATGTATTTGTCAAATTCTTCATCGGACAAATCAGCTGCCGATGTTGTTACACGTCCACTTGCAGTCGTGCTTACAGCTCCTTCTTTGAATGCTCTCCTTGCCTTTGCGGCAGGTGCAGGAGCTGTCTTTTTCGTTGCCTTTGTGGCATTTCTTTTTACCATATTCGCATATGCAAGATATACTGACCCGGTATTGTCAAGATCAGTTTTAAATTCAGCATCAGTATCATACACGGATTGCAAATCAAAACCTTTGTCGGTCTGCTTTATCTGCTCCGCCTCTCCGAATAATCTCGCACGAACCTCAACTACACGTTTTTGCTGTTCCTGCATAGCATCATATGCCTTAACTTTGCGTTCAGTCTCTGAATGAGCCATATACTCATCTTCTGACATACCGCTTTCATCCGCCTTCTGACGAAGCATCTGCTGTTTGAATCTTTTGACCGCTTCTTCGGGTTCGTCAACCCCGTAGAAGTCTTTTAATTCATTAGCAAGCTCGTTATAATCAGACTCAATTTGACGGTGTTTTCTCATCCGCTTCTGGATAATTCCATCCACTTCTGCTTGATATTCTTCCTTGCTCTTGAAGGTCTTGAATACGGTCTCTTCCGGAATTGATTCCGCATCAGGCTCCTTCTCTGAGGGAGCTGTCGCTTTTGGCGACTGAGGGAGTTCATCATCATCGTCAGTTATAGCGCCGGACATAATATTGTCAATATATTCGTCAAAATCTACGTCCGACATCTCCGCCCGGTCAGCTACCTCCGGCTTTTCGCTGTTATCGTCATTGGAGTCGGCTACCTCTCCATCTTCGCCGTTATCAATATTGAGGTCAGCTACCTCCTCATTTTCGCTGTATATATTATCGTCATCGTTGACGTTAATATCATCATTCATATACACTTCACTCATCTAATAATTCCTCCTTAATCTCTCCAAGCACTACAACATTTCGCTCTTGCTGCTCTCCGCTTATATTGCTTTCGCCCCATCTGAAATTATATTTGAGGCTGAATTCAGCCCCTCTTGCAGTGTTTTTGTCGTATAAGCACTCTTCCGTGAATTCTTCAATTCTCACTATGGCATTATCTATAATATCCTTATACTCACCATCTCTGCGGTAGTTGTATAACGTCTGCCGGCTATTGAATCCACACGCCAATGCTAACCCTGCAGTCGTTAACGGTCGGCCGTTGCGACTGTTGAAGTACCCGTCTACGAGTTTTTGTAATTGTTTTCTACTCTTTATCTTGTTTGGTCGTGCCATCTTAACTCATCATCTCCACTCCTTCCATATATGCGCACGCACGCACACGCAGGCGCACGTTGCCGAGTCCAATAATTTAATACATCCATCCCTCCGCATCATCCCCCATAACCGGGTGGAGGAGGTCGTAGCCCCACCCGGAAACGGGCTTGGAGGAATTGTTCATGCCATATTCGGCACATTACCATCATATCATTTTTATTTTTTTAATGTCACCGACATTGTTCTTTTTGTTGACTTTCCATAACTTTTCAAAACTTTTTAGTGCAAATAGAACAAAATAAAATAAGTTTTTGGAAAAGTAATCAAAAGGACCTCATCTGAGGTCCTTCTTTTCATTCTTCATATTTCTGTATCAGCATCCGATACACTTCACAATTCTTATACATCCTCTCACAAAATACCTGTCTGTGCTGATGCTTCTTCCCCACCGAATTGAACCTGAGCACCGTCTTACAGTCATCTGTAATTCCTTCGCATTCAATCCTCTTTTTCCCTCGTGCCACAAAGAATGGACACAACACCCTTACATCCTCGTACAACATATACTATATCTCCTATTTCGGTATTACCCTCTTGCCGCCCGTGTGTCGATGCACCAACGTGTATGTATCCTTGTCCTCTCCGCCCAATAACCAATTCTCCGGATTCAGCCGCATGTTACTAAGCTGAATCTTAAGCTTCCTTGTTAATCGTTTTGTTTGCATTTTTATCCATCCTATTCCGCAATTAATATTACTTGCTTCTTGTATTCATCATCTTCTATGCCGCCATACAGTTCATCATATTTCTGCACTACACCGATATTTGAAGCATGATTCGGATGTTTATCCATATCCATTGATAGCATTACAGCAGCATCCTCATCTGCCTTCTCAAGTATTCCGATTAATTCTTTAACTGTCATTTTCTATCACTCCTCCTCAAAGCATTCGCATTTCTCTTGATTTTTTCTATAAGGGCAAAATTCCTTAAACTTAGAGCATTTCACACATAAACAAACGCGAGCATGTTTTGTATAATACTTGCAAATTTTTCTCTCTTCCCTCTTAAGCAGTCTGCTTCTGTAACCCGTTATAAATCTCATATTCTTGCTCCTTTCATCCAATCCGCTACCAACCTAATGCGGATAATATACATGATATTATTCCGATAAATGTAAGACTTAACGATAATACCCCTGTTGCTATTTCAAATTTCCCTTTTTTGGCATACACCCAATAACAAAATACCCATGCAATCGGAAGTATACCGCACAATACTCTGCTTATAATTTTTAACACTTTTCGTTCCCCCACCATTCTAAAGCCTGTCCGCATCCGTTACAAAACTTTTGACCGATTAAAAGTACATGACAGCAATTCGGGCATTCTGGTATTTGTGAAATGCTGTCCCACGGTATTACAGGCTTTTGCGGTGTAAACCTTTTAAATGCTGAAATAACCGCCTTTTCGTTGATAACTATTTTTGTATCAATCCCATTTTCGGTTGCTATTTGTCGAATTTCACCCAAAATCATATTATCAATTGTTTTGTGCCTTTCAACGATTATTCGCTCTGTAAGTTCTCTGATTCCGTTAAACATACTTTCAACTCCTTTGCGTAAAATTCACATTTTTCCTGTTCATCTGAATAAGTGCAAATATCGGCACACTCAGGGCATTCACCATGACAGCATATACCTTCGTATTCTGCGTAGTATTTACAAGTCATTTCATCTTACCCCCATCCATTTTCGCACCGCATTCTTGACAATAAGGCGGCAATCTGCACCCGTATCTAAACTTGCCACACTCACTGCATTTATATGCTTTTCCTGTTGACATATCAGATGACGGAACAGCAATCCACTCACCATGCTTCACTTCCACAACTTCAGCTGTGGATTGTTCCTTAATTATCCTCAATACACTTTCTTTTGCTACATCAGGAAATACATCTTTCCCACCAACAGATATCCTAAGTGACATTATTTCTTCGATAAGGTTTTCTTCTTCGATATACCTTGCCATCACTCATCACCGCCTATTCTTTCTTTTCAATCGTTTGTTTTTTATTCTTTGCGACCGCTTCGGAATATATATTGCGTTGGGTTTTGTTGTCGCAAAATCGCTCATCAAATATGCAGGAAACATCGGGTACATCACTCATCCCCCTTTCCGTTTTTCCTATCCGCTATCTTCCACACCTCGTACAACGCAAAAGCCACCGGGTCATGAATCCATTCAATTTTTTTTATTACGTCATAATGTACTTGCAGAAGTTTTATTGCATCTTCTATATCCATCATTTTTGCACCCTCCCATACCTTATAAATTCCCTCTTATCCATCAACTTCAAAACCGCATGCTCCGCCTTATCCCTCGCTACCGCTTTGTGGCAGCCGATAACCTGAGCTATATTAACGAACGTCATTTTGTATTTGTATCTCATCTCAATAATTCGCTTCTGCTCGGTGCTCAGTTCCTCTTCCATCAGTGTATTAAGATTCTTAACGGTTGATTCGTTAACATCCTTGATACATAGCTCCGACAACAAATTATCCGGCCATACTGTTCCTTCAACTCTCACGCCCTTCGTCAACTCCTTTGCTACATTATCGATTATACTTACTTTGGGATTTGAAGGGACTATGTATCCCTTCAGCTTCTCCGCCAACGCCTCCACACCACGGTCAAATCCATTCTTGTAAGCATATTCAGCCGCATCTTGCACATTCATCACTCATCCTCCTCAAATTCAATCTGATCTGACAACTCAGGCATTTGCATCCTCTCCGCCAGTTCCCCGAATATACGCTTAAGATTCGATGCCGACATATCAACCGGCTTAACGGTCCCCAGATACACAAGCCCATCAAACACAGCAATATCCCCACTACGCAAGGCATATCTGACCATTGCCGGCTTCATCAGACGCACATATTCCGCATCAACAAAATATACCTTCTCCCAATCCGTCATTGGTAGCATATCCATTCCCTGATAGCGTATCACCACCCCCAGAGTCCGAAGCATTTCTTCACCTGCATAATCACCGCCATCAAATAACGGCGGAACAGTTTCAAGCTCATAGACTTGATATTTTTCGCTTTCAATCTCACTTATGGACAACAGTTCAAATATATTCCCCATATTAGGATATATCTTGTCGGGAAATCTGACCATGCACAATCCGTTCGACACATATCTGTTGTCGTAGATGAAAATTTCTTTAGTCTTTTTACAAATCTTTTTTATGGTTTCAATCTTCATCTTATCATCCTTTCAGCTGCTCCGAAAGCACACCCTTAACCTTACCTTCAAGCTCTGCATTGCCAATCATTGCAAAAGCCTCATTAAGCTCGCGGATCTTGTTCTGAATATCCCCGAACAAAATGTTAATCTTCGTAAGCTCCTGATTCCCCGAAGCGTTCGCAGCTTTCTTTGCCTTAATCAATTCAGCCTGTGCAGCATCGTATTTCTCTTTCATGGCTTTTTCACTCTCCGCCGCAGCAGAAGCTTTTTCTTTTTCAGCTTTTATTTTGCGGTTCAGGTCATCAACCTTGCTTTCTACCTTTTGCTTTGCCTCTTCAAGCTGTTTAATTTTTTGTTCGTATTCTTCTTTTGCTTTTTCTTCTGCTTCTTTAATCATCTCAGCGAATACGCTGTCGTCAGTTTCTGCCGGAGAACTGTCAAGCTGTTCTTCAAGCTCTTCGATTCTGGCATTTAACTTTTCAACCTTCTCTGCTTCTCTCTGTGCCGCTTCTTCAAGCTCGGCTATAGTATCATTCGTGTCATGGATTACAGTTTCTTTTTCTTCCGTCAACTGTTTTATCTTCTCTTTCAATTCCTTAACGGTAGTATCAGCAGTAATATCGTTTTCTTTAACAAATTCCTCTCGCTCTTCTGCCGGGACCTTCGTCAACTCTAACAGTTTCGTCACACCCAGACTCGCAAGCGATTGGGAATTAGAGAAATCTCCGCCAAGATTAAGCTGACCACCACCATACTCTCTGTGTATCTTCATGTAGTTCTCCGCCATACTCTGTTCGTACCCGGTGGAGTTTTTACACCACTTGCCCCACTCACCTCTGGGGCAGAGGCTTTTAGCCTCCTCAAACCTTCGCCCGATTTCAATCACGTTCATCAGCACGTTCGTGCTGTAAAAATTAATCTCTGCCGCAATCTCCGTAAGCCTTGCCGGCATAACCTCTGTGTATTCTGCATTTATTATCTCACTCATTTTCATACTCCTTTCCGATTCTCTCTGAATTTCTTAATTTCCTTTGCATATTTCTCCGCAAATTCCTTCACCGCTTTAGGTAAAGGCTTTTCTGCATCGTTTTTGTATCCGTGAACTTGGATAACTTTACAATCTGATAATCCGATTTCGCAACATACATAACTTTTACCCTCTTCACCGATTTTTCTTATAAAGCAAATCAAACTTTCACCGTTTTGATGCTTTCGGATGTACCAGTTACTTCCGACGCATATTTTTAGCTCCGCACCTTCCCGAACAAAATCTGTTGCCGCTGTCGGCAATACAATACATAGTTTATCATTTTCATAGGTTTTCGGGATTGTTTTGTAAAGCTTTTTTACGTTGCGACTAAATTCTTTATTTTCTTTTTCTTTCTTGATCTGAGAAATCCTCTCCGCCAGTCTGTCATGCTCCGCTGTCAGATCCTTCGGCCATATATCGTATTTCTTTTTCAGGTCAATCTTCAATTCCTTCGCCATGTTGATATAATCAACATATATTTGTCTTACATTATCGAAGCTTCCTTTCTGCTTATCGGCATATCTGATTATCTTCCCATAACTCGCTCCGGCAGGAAAGACTTCTTTAGCTAATGCCAGTTCGTAACCACTTATGCTTTTTTTTCTGCATAGTAGAAAATCCTCTTCGTGCATATGTTCTTTTTTTGCCCACTCACGAATCGTTAAAAGCTCGACATAGCAGATATTATATTTCTTCGCCAATGGTATGTATTTTTTTTCAATTCCGAGAAGCTTGTCAAATCCTTTCTCGCTGTGATGCAAAAAACTGACATCATGCGATAAATTTCTCATTCCTGCCTCAAACAGGTATTCTGTTTGAGGATATTTTGACATGTTTTTGGCGAGAACCTCGATATTGTATCTCTCTGCCGGCTTTAAATATTTGCAAATTTCGCGACCGAATATCTGATCTATATCAAGGCTTGGGTATACATGCCACTTTTTCCATTCACTCGGAGTATCGTAATACTTTCTGCCTATGTAATTCGGCTTGTGCATGGCATGAATCTCACCGTATGCAAATCTTTCCCCATCGTATCTGCTAATGCCGCTATAGTACCAATCCACATACTGAATTTTTCTTTTTCCCTCAGAGTAACTCAGATATACCTTTGTCCACCGCCGCAGATTATGCTCGTCCGTCCGGTAATATATATTAAGCTCACGTTTGATAAATATACTTTTTTTGTATCTTTCAAGCCACCACATAGATTCCCTTCCACAATTCGGGCAGATGCATTCATCTTTATGCTTTCCGTCAACCGTTTCAAAGGCCTCTCCGCACGCATCGCAAACCGCCGTGCGTTTGCCATTAACCTTGTTACTCATGAATATGTAATTCAGGAATAAATTTTCGTTGCACCATTTCCTTATATCGTAAGATATCTCGGGGAAAAGCTCTAAGCATTTTTGTTGTTTGGTTTTCCTCATACCGCACCTCACATCAAATCAAAAATTGAAACCTCTGCGCTCTCAGCCTTTGGTTTTTCCGCTTGTGCTGAATCAATTCCGAAATACCCGGTTATAATCCCCTCCGCCACATCAGGAGGTACTACCCCGACATTTCCTTTTTTATTTTTCTCCGCATACTTCCTCATTTCTCCGATCGCTCCGCTGATTGTTTTCTTTTTTTCTGCAATCGGCTGAAGTACCGAATCCGGGCAGTTATACAATAACGGCTCAACCATGATGTGCACCGCCTTGTCTGCACCGTTCCCTTGTGCCTGTTCCTCTAATACCTCCAACGCCTTAATCAAATATTTCTGTTCCATTTCAATTCCTCCGTTTTTATTTTCTGTCCGCTTATAACCTAAACATCCTGCCTCTTTTCTCATACTTCGTGCATCCATCTCCATACTCACAATCTCGCATTCTGCCGACTATGTTCAAATAATCGCAACAGTAATGCCCTTCAATCAGCACCGAATATTTGCATTTTGAACACTTCTTATCGCTCGGCCACTTATACCGCCTGAGCTTTGCATCTCTTTCTTTTTTTGTTTTTTCGTTTTCGAAGTCTTTCCGACACCGCTTGCTGCAATATTTCTCACAACTCTTAGCTATGAATTCCTTGCCGCAGTATTTACAGTTTTTCTTTTTCGCCAACGACTACACACTCCTTCAGCCCAAGATAATCTCCACCATCCAAATACTCTAAGAACTTCACACCATCAGGATGGTAATCTACCCTGAATCTTTTTATATCCTCCGCCAGAAGATATTTCTTGCCGTATAACAGCTTCATATCTCTCCATATTTGCCACGGTACCGAGAATGCCATATCACGGATAAACACACATACAAATGCAACAGCGCCCATGTTGAATTGTTCTTCTAACCACTCCGCCTGCTCTTCTGTAACAGCATTCTTCTGAATCCTCGTCTTACTTGTACTCTTCGCCTCGAATGCAACCGCACGACCACCGGCAATCAATCCCTTGAAATCCGGCTCAGCCTTCCCCGTATGCCGACCATAAAAGCTTCCGTCTCTGTTGTTCCGCAGTACCCGGTAAGGCTCTGCAACCTTGTTGATTACCGCCATGCCTCTCTGTCTGTATTTCTCGCAACCTCTCTGAATATCCTTCTCAAAGTGCATCCCTGCCGCATTGGAAAGAGTATTCCTCAGAACACACTCATCCGCACTTATCTTCATACCCTTGTTAACCAAACGGTTATACTCTGAAATACTCATCCTTTCCATGCTCGTCTCTCTCCTTTCTGAAATATTTTTTTGCAGTTTCAAGACGCACATACAGTCTCTGTGCAATTGCGCATAATTCTTCATGTCTCTGACTTATTATGTCAAGCTTCTGATTCAGCTCAAGCACCTGTGCTTCAAGCTCCATATTTCTTTCAAGTACCGCTATGTACTGTTCCTTTGTGATTTGAATTTCCTTTGCGGTTTGCATTTCCTTTTCCATTTCCATTCCTCCAATTTTTGTTTTTTGTTGTAGGGCAGGGGCTTGCTCCTGCCGCCCCACCGAGAATATCTGTCACGACAGTGATGATTTTCTCTATTCCCTCCGCACAAGCATATACCCCTGATATATATCTCCGCCATACTCCGTCCTGCCGTCTACTAAGTTTATCAGATCGTATCCCTTCTTCCCTCTCGGCACATCAAGCCATCCGTCCGACTTAATAACCTCAACCTTCGGCTTAGGTGTGACAAGATCTCTGCTCTGCGAATACTTCTTCTCAGACACTTCACTGTCACCCTTCACAAAATATTCCGCAAGCTTAACTACACCCTTTGAGTAAACCTCTTCAAACACTATCTTCCCATGCTCCCATATATCTGCATTGAATAAATCACCTACCGGGAATCTGTTCTTGATTAACACATGATGATGAACACCGCCACGTTCCCCACGTTCGCAAACATGGAAATACGATAGCTTTATATTTTTCTTTTTCAGGATCCTTGCAAGCTTCTGTAATGCCTTGCTCATCAGCTTCATCGCATCATCTATATTGTCAGGTCTCTCGCTCCGCCTATATGTAAAAGTCAAAAAATAATCATCACGAGAAAAGTATTGACATATCAGCCACAGTCTTTTTTGTGATGCTATTCTTTTATTAATGCTTTTTTGCTGCTCTGATGTCGGAGCAACCCGACCACCACGTTTTGACTTTTTACCGTACCGACTGCTTCTGTATAGGTACCTGAATATACACCATGGTGTTTCAACCGTTTTTCTTAAGTACACACTACCACCTCCTGTCAATTCAAATAATAATTATATCAAGATAAAAATATAGGAAATTACTAAATTTTTTTAAATTTTAAACAGTTCCTTATTTTTTAAAAATTCATCTTGACAATTGATCCAGAGCATGATATAATATGTACATGCTTTGGGCATTGCCTGACTGTCAATTTGAGAGTGGTGTTTTTCTACTTTCTCTATGGTACTCTTGACAGTCAGGCGCTTTTATTTTTTGTCATTTTTATAACCTGTTCTATATAATATCCTTCTTCAAGTCCAAGCTTGCGAGCATCTCGTACGTTGTTGTGCTCTTCTACAAGCTCTCTCGTTCCGCATTTCCTCACTTGGTATACTGTTCTTCTGATATATGGTGCAGGAGCAGGAGGCATCTGAGCTGATGCCTTCCTTGCCGGAACTGCCGCACCTCCGCACACCGGGCATTTCCTCTCATTTGCATCAAGAGTAGCATAACACTTAGTACATATATACATCTTATCTCTCCTATCTTATATATATCCTAATTCCCTGAATCTCTTCTCCCAACGTCTTCTATATGCTCTCTTACGCTTCTGAGCCTTCGCACGTTTCACACACTTCACAAACTCAACCGTCTTAACCGTAACCGTACCCATTCCTATAACACCCAATATCATAACTATATATAACATGTCATTACTTCCTTTCTTACTTCCACCAATGCGTATGACTTTCCATATTCAATTCGCCCACAACCTCCGCCAAGCAGTTATGCTTGCGAACTAATTCTTTATAGTCTCTCTCCAGATCTCTGAGCTTGTGCATGATGTACGTTTCTTCTTCGTACTTGCCCGAGCCAATAGCAGATGATGCGTCAAGCTTCTTCGTAGCACTGATATACTCAACCAACTCCTTCAACTCTTTCCTGCGCACGTTGACCGCATCGTCAACCTCTTTCAACACCACTAATGCGTCTGCGATGTCACTCACGACCTGCCTTAACTCAGCATTTGCCTTCTTTAGTCTCTTTTTCATTCTTTACTTTCCTCACTTTCTATATAATCAATGCTAAGTCCGAATACCTCACTAATTTTAACCGCAACCCACAGCGGCAGGGGATTCATAATTTTCCCGTCCTCAAAATACTGATATATTTCAATCGGTATATTGAGTCTCTTTGCCGCTACTCTCTGATTCATGCCTTTTTCAAACCTTGCAATTTTCAGATACCGCCTCATTTTCTTCTTCCTCCTCATTCTTTTCCTGCTCTAATGATTCTATAACAGATTTTCGCAGAAGCTCAAGCAGCACAAACAATTCATCGTATGTCAACTCATTCGCCGTTACAATGTCGCAGATTTCGTTACCTGCCTTTTCAATCTTGTTCAATGACTCTATTGTTATACTCATTTCTCTTCCTCCTTTTCTGTTGCTCCGCCGATAGCTGCAGCAGTAGCTTTAAGCACATATGAAAGCGCCAAAATTGTTTCTTCTGCACCCAATTCGTTGTCAATAATAACATCCAGTATTTCCACCGTTGCTTTTGCTGTCTTTTCTTTTTTCGATACTCATTCATATCACCCCCACCAACATAGCCATTACTTCTCTTAACGTATCCTTCAGCTTCACATTCTCGCTCTGAAGCTTCTCCATCTCTTCCCGGCTGAATGTCGGCTTAATACCAATCAGCCACCGAGAGCCTTCTTTAATTGCATTCGGAATCTTTCCTTCACGGCATCGTTTGCGAATTGCTCCGGCAGATATATGAAGCTTGATTGCATACTCTTCAGCTGATATGTATTCAAGGTCATCGCTTCTGTTCTGCATCTGGCTTTTTCTTTGCCGCATGAAGTCTTCAAGATTCATCGTTGTTGATGTGTTCATATGCATCTCCTTTCTTTTTTTCTTGACATATATTTTGTTTTGTGATATACTACGTTTATAGTAGTCAATCACACTTGACTATATCATCATACGCAATACCGCATTTGGTAAGGATAAGTATAAGCTCATCCGCTGCCAATCGACGCTTCTCGTTAAGTGACCGACGCAATAATTCGTATTTAATCCCGGTTAATTTTGAAACTTTGTAAATTGTAAGCTGCTTTTTTTCAAACTCCTGCTTTAAATTATCGATAAGCATTTGTATTTATCACTCCTTTGCACTTAAAAAATATCATAAGAAAGGAACAATTACATGTTAATACCAGAAGAACATAAATTACCATTAATACAGTCACTGGGACATTATAATTCAGAACCTGAATTTTATTCTTTAACTCCCATATATGCAACATCCTCAGAATTTAAAGGGACTGTTACAATCGGTTTAACACCTCTAAATGCATATGACCTCATCGTGCAATTAGCATCAGGCAATCTTGAAATATCAGATGATTTAATTGAAGATATACTCGAAGTAGTTCGTACATACAAATCTCTGATTAATGATTCAATAAAATATGATGAACCTGATGCAGATGAACTCGAAATGCTGCGAGAAGACCGTAAAAATTTAAATAAACTTATTCGTTTCATTCTTCTGTATGCCGAATCTAAAGGGCTCGAAATAGAAGAATAATCATATATTCTTTTTAAAAATTCAGCACTTATAACTTTCCCTGCCGCACAAAGCATGCCTTTTAAAATCATCTTGTGCGGCTTTTTTATTTTAGGAGAGTTAAATTTGACCTCCAATCCACCGTATCGGCCCGTTTTGTAGTTCATTCTCTTATCTCCTTTCTTTGTTTATTTCTTTTCAGGAAACTTTTTTGTTAAAAAAAATTTCGACTATCTGCTCGTTTTCTAAAGACAACAACTCAACAATCTTTTCAATTTCATCTCTGTCAAATTCTCTGATGCCTTTCATCTTTCTATAGAGAGAAACTGCGCTTATGCCAACTGCTGAGCTGAAACTCTTCATAGAGTAGCCTTTTTCGATTATCTTACCTTTTAATTTGTTACAATCCATATTAACACCTCCGTTTTTGACTCTTTGTTTGTTTTGTTTCCTTTTAGGACACTTTTACTATAGCACATTTTTTTTCGTTTGTCAATAGCTTTTTGGAAACTTTTTTTTATTTTTTTGAAAAAAAGTATTGCTTTTTGGAAACCGTTGTGTTATAATGCAAATGAAAGGAGGAAAAACTATGAAGAAATTTGACATTCATGCCCGGCGAAAAGAACTTAATCTAACATTAGAAGATATAGGTAAATATGTGGGTGTAGGAAAAAGCACAGTCAAGAAGTGGGAAACGGGATATATTAAAAATATGAGACGTGATAAGATTCATCTTCTTGCTGAAATATTACAAGTAACACCATTAATTATAATGGGATATGAAGAAGAAGCAGGTGCAATGCAACAAACTAACGAAGAAATGGCAGACATCTACTTTAAGATGCGTAAAAATGAAAAACTCACAGAGGGAATTAAGATTCTCTGTGAGCTTCCGCCGGATCAGTTAGATGCTGCTCTACTCGTCCTTAAAGCTTTTCAAAAGTAACACATAAATATAATTAAGTAACACTATGTCGTCACAATCCTTGAGCATGCTTCTGATCTCTTTGGTCATGAACTTCTTACTTGTGCTTCTCTTAATCTTTGCATTTGTTTCTGTGTTGTTCTTTTTCATATGAATCATCCTTTCGGTTTTTGTTTATGTTTAAATATTAACCGATTTTGAACAAAAAGTAAAGATTAAGATACTACCTCATAGTGTTACCGAATAAAAACGAATAAAAAAGCAGTACAATATTTTAATTTTAAATAGGTTATTATATTGTACTGCACCCCAAAAACCGCATAGATATGCGATTTATGAAAGGATAAAATAATAATGAATGAACAAATGATTGATGATGTATCAATGTCAAAAGAAGATGACGAACTTGTCGCTTTGATTGCAAAGTACATTAAATTATTAAAGGAAAGGACGGGTTTGTCCAACGAAGCAATCGCAAAAGGAAGTGGAGTTTCTCTCTCAACCGTGAAAAATATCTGCGCTATGATTGGTAATAACCCCGGATTCTGCACGGTCAGACGAGTGATATATTCCATGGGTGGCACATTCGAAGAGATGCTCGGGCTTGAAAAAACAAAAGAAGATTTAAAAGGTATCTCTATTCATGCCCTGAAGGAGATGTATGAATTCCAAGCAGCAGAAAGAAATAAGGCAAGCGAAAAACATATAGACGAGATTAGGGCACATTACGCACAGCATCGTGAAGACGTTACGAATAATTACGAACATCTGTTGTCGAATAAAAGAGAACTGATAGAGTCGTATAAGGAACACATGGCATCTGTTAGGGCCGAGAATAAATGGCTTAAAGTCGCTTGTATATTTATGTTCGTGCTGTTCGCAGGTTTGTGCGTAGCGGAATTAGCAAATCCGAATATCGGATGGATTAGATTTTGAGGTACAATATGATAAAAAGAAATATTATTGTTGATATATGTATGTGGATATTTCTTTTACCGTTTGCTTATTTGGGTAGTCGAATATCCGTTGTATTAAAGAATGCTATTATTTTACTTGTACAGCTTTCCGGTAATTTATTAATTGTTGAATATGTTAATGCTGCATTGACTTTTGTTACTGACTACGTTTTTTCTGCACATGTAGCAATATATGTTGCAGATTGTGTATCACCCATAAACAAAGAAGAAGTAGCGTGTTGGATAACGTGCGGTGTATCCTCTGTATTGCATTTAATACTATGGTTTGCCACCTTGCTGTCAGATGCAGACGGCACCACTGCATTTGCAGGAGCAATAGGGGTGTTTTTACATTGCATTACATCATTTGGAACAGCTTTTAAATTATCTAAAAAAAGAAAAAATAAAGAATATCTGATAATAAAAAACATCCCCCGGTCGTGACGGGGGATGAAAAAGGAATATGCTGAAAAAAGCACACACCAAACAACATATATATTATAGCATATTCCTTTCATAAAGTCAATAGAAAGGAAGAAAAAACATGGCTAAAAAAAGACAAAACGGAGAAGGAACAATTTATCAAAGACCGAATGGTTTATGGGTATGCGAACTTACACTCGGTTATGACGAAAACAATAAACGCATCAAAAAGGTCCTGACTTCAATGGATAGAGAAACCCTTCAGAAAAAAATTAATGATACAAAATACCTTCGTGACCGCAATATGGTCGCAGAGCCATCTAAGTACACGGTTGAAACGTGGTTAAACTTCTGGCTTGAAAATTTTAAAAGCAATTCAGTTAAGCCAACTACATATGATATGTACGATAACTGCTGCCGTTCCCATTTAATTCCGAAATTTGGGAAAATAAAACTTGATAAACTGAATACTCTACAAGTACAACAGTATTTTAATTCACTTGCTGATGAGCTATCCGTGTCCAGCATCAAGAAAATATATATAACATTATCTCAAGCTTATCAGAGGGCAAACAAGCTAAATATGATATATCATAATCCATGTAATGACGTTGTAATTCCTAAAGCAGAGAAATCAAAAGCTGTTGCTTTCACTCCGCAGGAACAAGAAGCATTTCTGCAAACCTGCACTTCCGGCAGTACATACGATAACTTATACATATTTGCGTTCAATACTGGGATGCGCTTGGGCGAGCTTCAGGCTCTGACGTTTGACCGCATCCGAAACGGTCATGTTATAGTAGATTCCAACATGCAGACTGTGTCAGATCGTGATGAGGCATCTGACAAAAAACTTAAACAAATTATAACTACCACCAAAACCGCAAGTAGTGCACGTCAGATTCCTCTGAATGCCGCCGCCCTTCGTGCAGTACGCACTCAAGGGCAGAATAACACCACTGGCTCAATGTTTGTGTTCTACTCATCCGCAGGTACTCCGCTTCAAAAGAGAAATATATACCGCAACATGGATGCAAAACTCAAAGAAATAGGTGCAAACGATAACTTGACATTTCATTCAATCCGACATAGCTTCGCAACAAGATTGCTTGAAAGAGGGGCAGACATAAAAACAATATCTGAGCTTCTCGGACATAAGTCAATACAGATTACACTCGATATATATTCCCATGTTTCAAACGATCTGAAACAAAAAACAATTGCTCTTCTTGATGCGGTCATGTAACCGTTACCAAACAATTACCAAACTAACGACAACTTGATTAATTACCAAACTAAAATTAAAAACCGCTTAAACATAGTGTTTAAGCGGTTTCTCTTGGTGAGCCATCGGAGATTCGAACCCCGGACAACTTGATTAAAAGTTCTGTGCGGGGTATCCGAATATCATAAGCTGTAATTCAAAGTCGCACAAAGTCGCATAAAACCTTGTATTTATATTACTTTGTATTACTTTGTATCATGCGTTATTTATGTATGTTCCGAACAGTTACCAAACTAAATACCTAACTTACATTCGCAAGCATCTGTTTAATCCATGCTGTGCGTTCGACATACAACTTGTGTGCCTTTTCCCACTTCTCAAGCATATCCTCAGGCGGCTGATACACTTTGTTCAATTCGTTAATAGTTTCTATAGCCATTTTATGCACATACATTGCGTGCTTCAGCTCATCGTTGCTCATTTCAGCATACATATTTGCATTTTGCATATGCCCTTTTGCTTTGCATTCTACATATTTTTCCGCATAATGTTGAGCATCTTCAAGCTCTTCGTCAATCCTCTCCACGTATTTCTTGATTACTTTCATGTTTGTTTACCTCCTTGTCGGTTATCATCTGGTACAGTACATCTACATCTCCGGGAACAAACGTCATCTTGCCAAACATTGGAACATCAAACGATATCTTACCTTGTCTTGCTATTTCTTTTTTTATATCCGTCAGAAGCCCTTCGAGTTCAACACCTTCTTCATCAATAATACCAAATGTTCGGATAAATCCGTTATTGATAAGCATTGTTTTTATGTTATCTGAGTTACTAATAAGTCTTCCGATTATAACCCTGCTTGCAAACTCCTGAATTTGATTCATGCTCGGAAATATATTTTTATCTATATATTTAACAAGTCCGTCTACGACTTGATTAAATTCATACTTCATAACATCCTCCTATGTTGCAGAGGCGGCTATTCACCGCCCCTACTTAACTTAGTTTATGCTCCTGCTGTAGCTGTAGTAGGTGTAACACTTACTGTTACGTCACCCCAACCCGGGCACACAGAAGTGTTAGGAACAACAACTTTTGTCAGACCTTGAAGTTGTGCAATCTGTGTCTGGATGCAACCTATCGCACTGTTAAGTGTTGCGTTATAAACATTCTGCTGGCATATCTGAGCCTCTACTGCTCCAATCTTGGTGTTGAGTCTTTCATACACATCAGCAATTTTGTTGTCTGTGTAGATGTTAGATTCAAGTAATCCGATTTGGCTGTCTTTTTTGGCTATCTCTTGCTGAAGTCCGAGCTCATAACGATTTACACAGTGGTTCTCGGAACAATTTCCATTACCGCCAAACAGACCGTTTAGTCCGTTACCGTTAAGCAACGATATAACGCCTGAACCGATTGCAATTCCCAAAGCTGTACCGGTCATTCCTTTGCTCCCGTATTTGTTGTCCAATTCCATACAAACATCTCCTTTATAATTTAATGTACAAAACTTAGCGCTTTCATTTTGTACCTAAATCATAGCACAAAAAATGCACATTTACAATTGAATAAACGTGCATTTTTCGTGGAAATTTCGTGGAAATTTTATGGATTTTATAATTTACTTTCCAATTCTTCTATCAGTTTAGGTATAAGAATTGCGATTTTATCTCTCGAACACCCAAATTCTTCTGAAAGTTTTTCGTAACGGATGCCATCCAGCAAAAATCGCTCAAGCATTTTTCTATGCTCTTCGTCAAAAATCCATTTATAAATTATTTCTTCCCATTCGTATCGATTGAATTTGTATATATCCGTAAGCTTTTTTCTCATACTCGTATCCTCAATGAAGCATAATCACTGCTATGATTACAGCTTCGACAATCCAAGATGCAACAAGTGCTATTTTGAGTCTGTTCTTTTCTCTTTCCTTTCGCGCTATCACAATTTTGTGTGCCGCAAAAGGAATTGTGACCATCTCTTCGTTTTTGCATTTTTTACAGTCCATTTTATTTTCCCCTTTCTTATTCTATTATTCTTCTTGCCCCAACATAGTCTTTGCGTTTGTTGATGTCCGATATCTTGACAGTTTCGCCCGTCTGTGGGGCGTGCAGGAATTGACCGCTGCCGATATATAATCCAACGTGACCGGGTGCCGATGCAGTACCGGTTGAGCCCTTGAAAAATACTAAGTCACCTTTTTCAAGATTGTTATATTCTACCGGTGTTCCGTTCTTAAACTGTTCTCGGGCAGTACGGTTTATTTTTATACCGTTTTCAGCAAATACGCATTGCATAAGTCCTGAACAATCAAAGCCCGTTTCCTTTTTAGTACCGCCCCATTTGTACGGTGTACCGATGTACTTCTCTGCTGAAGCCACTACATCATCAACCGGCTTAGTCAGATGCTTGGTTATATCACGTTCATCTCTTTTCCACTTATTCTGTGAATAATCTCCGCCTTTAATATTTGCTTCAATATCAGGGTCAACCGAGTATGTTGCTGTTGCTGAAGATTTTATTTGTTCTTTATAACCAGCTTTAACAGCATTTTTTACATCGTTTTTGATTTTGTTCCTGATTTTCTTTTGGATTTCGGGGGAGTATTCAGAGTAAGGTTTGTCGTAATAATACTTTTGTTTTTCACCAAACTCATCCGTTTCATAATAATAAGCATCGTCAAACATTTTAATGGTGTTAAGGGAGCGATTTTCGTCAACTATAATTTTGGTAATTGCGTTTTCAATCTCTTTTTCTACCGATTGGTATTCTGCTGATATGTCATCAGATAACTCATATTGCACACCATCGTATTCAACATATTGCCTTGCAGGAGAGCCTTTAAAATTATTTGCACTTTGATACTGAGTTAGCAAGTCATCATCATTCTCATTCTTAAGCTTCATATCATCGTTTTCAAACACACCTACGTCAACATTTCTGTCGTACTTATTATCCTTGTATAATCCCGATTCAACGGCCTTTTCTTTTTCGGGATTGATTGTATATACGGCAGTAGCTGTGCTTCTGATTTCGTTCTGAAGCTTTTCTTGTACCGCATCACGGGCAAGGTTGTCAATAAATTGCTTAATTGCCTTTTGTCCTGCTTTGGTGTTTTCTGCGAATGGCAACAACGTGTCAACATCATCAGAATTTATTTCAGCAAATTCGGCTATATCTCCAATGGTGTTAGCATTAATCACGGCCTTAACAAGCTCGTTTTTAACCTGACCAAGAAGGTCCTCATACTTTTTCTGAGTTTCTTTTGAAAGCTCATAGGTAAACTCACCATTATCGCCCTCGAAGGTAACATACGTTCTGCCTGGTATCTTGTTAATGCCGGATGCTTTACTATATGCTTTCATATCATCCTCAAGCATATCATATTCCGTTTTTGACGTGCCTATTTTCTCAGCTATATACTGTTCCTTACTGTCAGCATACACCTCATTAACGATATCAGCTATTTTTTCAGCACGTTCTTGGTCAGCCATAAGCTGATATTCCTCGGTCTGCATGTACTCCTTAACGGCTTCCTCGGTGTTCTTACCGAGCATCTTAGACCATCTTTCGTAATCCTTTCCTTTGATTTCGTACTTTTGACCGTCTACCTTGAGTGATGTAGGCGGTGTTTTCGGCAACACTCCATCGTTGTACTTATACAGTCGCTTAGCCTCTGCTGATACTTCGCTCCCTTGATATATGGTAACGTATCCGGGATTGGTGTAATTGTTCAGGAAGTCAAATATATTTCTTCCTGTATTCTTAACCTTTTCATCTCCAAATGGTGTAACTTTGGCAGGTACTGTTTTTGACGCAAACGGTATTCCTGAAAGCACTCTGTATGCAACCTCGTTCAAACTATTTTCTGCATGATACGGGTCCCTTTGAATGCCGTCAATAAACGATGCTGTCTGTCTTATCGGTGCAGGAATGAATCCCGTAATCCAACTGGATGCAAGTGTTACAGCTGTGTCAGCAAGGCTTGTTGTGCCATATTGTGCCGCACCCATGATATCTCTGAGTGATTGCATCGTAGACATTGTAGCAAGCTCTTCAAAGGTTGATGCTGTAATAACCCTTGCCCAATCCTTTGCTGTCATTTGGTCAGCCTTAGACAACGCAATGCCTTTTGTCATCAGAGACGACAACGGTTCCAAGAAACCAACAGACACTAAAACATCACCGTATTGTCTTGCAGGGGCGCCGCCCGTGATTAATCTACCTACTCCTGAAAGATTAATTTGCGTGCCGCTTAATCCCTCGGCTTTGTTGACGTTTTTAACTTCCTTATCTTCCTCGTCATCTTCATTAATGAGCAAACCGAGTCTGGCTAATGCACAAAATGCAAAGATAAGACCTGTACCCGTTGTAGCTCTTCCGATTGATAATGCTATGTCTCTTTGCTGTTTCGGAGTGAGCTCTTTAGCTTTTATTGCTTTTGCTGTTGTTGTTATGAACTTGATATATCCCAAAGGGGAAAACTCAAAGCTTCTCATTAACAATGCGCCCGGAACTTGTGTGTACTTCATTACGAAGTCACCAAGGCCGAATTCCTCGTTACCGATTGTATTAAGAGCCTTTTTAAGTCTTCCGAACAATTTAGAAACGATATTGTCGTCTTGGAATGTTCTGTATCTCGCTTCTTCTCTGGCTATCTCTCTGATTTCTTCGTCTGTGTAACCTGCATTCTTAAGCCTTGACAAACTTTCGTATATATTATGTTCCACTCCGCCTTTTGTAAATTCATCTGTAACACCCAAGCCATAGCTCATATATCTCTCCGCATACGTTAACGGATTGTATTTGCCTCTAAATGTTCTGCCTTTTTGTTGCATATAGCCCGATATATCAGCTTCTGTATTAACGTCAAGTGCAATGTCAATATACTTTCTTGTTGCCTTATCTGATGAGGCTTTAAAATGCCCTTTTTCAAACGCACCTCGGTCAAAGCCTACTGTTCTCTGCTTGTTTGCTGCAGGGAATAACGATAGTGCCATATCTATACCGACAGCTATGTTATTTGCAATTGTTTCAACGCCATTAAAAGCAACATTAGATGTTACATTTCGGTTTTGTGTTCTGAGGTTGAACAAGTGTGCAATAGTCTGATATGTCGCAATTCGTCTGCTGAAGCTTGGAGGAATTAAATCTTGTACCATTCCGAACAGTTGTTTTGCGGCAACATCTTTGAGGAACTGCACTTTTTGTTTTTTTAATGCCTTTCGCAGAGTTTTACTTGTAACAGTACCTCTTTCCTTAGATTGTCTTAATATCAACTCAATCAGATCATCCACGTTGTTTAGGTTTTCAATATCATGGAATGTCTGCTGAATCTCAGCAAGTCTATCCTCGGACATATAAGGAACGTCAAACGACTCAAATATTTCTTCAATCGTTTGTTGTCTTTGAAGCAACTCTTTTTCTTTTCCGATTTGCTCAATTGTAATTTTTGACTTTTCAATAGATGCAATGTTTCTCTTAAGTCTATTGAGGGAAGCTTGTGCATTTCTTTTAACACGGTCAATTTCCTTTTTTAATGCGGCTATTTCTTCCTTCTTAGCTTTCAGTTTTTCCTTCATTGCATTCGCTTCTGCTAACACTTTATCATACTCAGCTTGGACTTCTTTGAGTTTCATTTCAGCTTGCTGAATTCTTTGCTCTGTGTTCTCTGCTTGTTTCAGTTTACCTTTAGTTTTAGCTTTAATTTCAGAGATTTCTTTGCGGATTGCTCTCAGTTCCTCACTAAGCTCGTTCTTAATCTCATCTGCCGCAATGTAATCGTCAAACAGCTTTTCCCTCTCAGCTTCAGCTTCTTTGATTTTCTGTTCATTGTTTGCGGCTGTTTGCAGGTCTTTCTTAGTCTTAGCTTTAATTTCAGAAATCTCTTTACGGACACCTTTAAGCTGTTCGTTAACGGCATTCTTTTCAGCCTCAGCTATTTCATATTCCTCAAAAGCTTCTTCAAGCTTTGTTTCCATTTCGGAAAGCTTGTTTTCAAGCTCAGCTTCTTCCTCAAGCTGTTGCTTTGTGGATTTGTTAACCTTGTTCGGTTTCGTTTCGCCTTTTAACACATCGACGATATTCGGCTCTGAATCTTCTGCAGAGTCATCCTCTGTGCCGTTTTCAATTTCATCGTCAAGCTCTGCTTTCCTTGCCTCAAGACGTCTTAACTCTCTTTTGAGCTTTTTGATTTGCTCTTTTTCATCTTCATACTCGCTGTACTCAAAATCTTTGTCCTTATCCATTTTCTTTTTGAGCTGTTCTTCAGCGACTTTATTTGCTTTCATCGCTTCACGACTGACTGCAATAAACTTTCCTTCGGGTGTGAGCTTGTCAATCATGGCCATCGCTTGAATAGCCTGACCTGCCTGAGTAAGCTTTTGCCTCATAGCCGATGCAATATCAACTGCTCTTGCCGGATCTCCATTCGTCTGGTAATGTGCCATAAGTGCAAGACCTGCCGCTGTATCATCCGCTGTCCACGCATCGCCCGATGCGGCTTTTGCGAGAAGGTCTGCTGTGGCTCTGTCTTCGCCTCTTCTTTTTACTCTGCCTTGAGCTGAATTATATGTTTCCTTGTTGGTTATACCATCATACATGAATTCAGGCTTACGAGCTTCTGCTTCACTCTGAATGCTTTTGTATGTGTCCTTGTCCATAATGCTGTTCTTGTATACAGCAGAAGTCTTTTTGTTGTCCTCTTCTTCATCACCTGCGACATTGCCGCTGTGTTCTTCGCCCGGAAGATATACGGTTGCTTTGGTGGCTGGGTTTGATTTGAGGGAGTAATTTTTATTTTCAGAAAAGGTATTGCTTTTTTGACTTTCTTGTGATATAATATCGTCAGAAGCAGTATTAATCAATTCGTTTTCGGACGTTACCTGTGAGGCTTGTACATCCAGGGGTTGATTGACTGCTTTTGTTTTGTATGCAGATATAACATATGCAAGTTTTTTATTTGTATCCGGAACAGCCTCAATAACATAATATGTACCATCTATTCTTTTCTCATATTTTATTTTTTTTGAGCTTTTGCCCGTTCTGTCAGTAAATGCTTGCGATCTGGTTTTTTCTAACGATACATTATCATAGTTTTTAATTACATATCCAATTCTTGCTAAATCATTATCGTTTTTCATTGACGAATCTTGTTTGCCTAAAATCCCGTGCCTTTTGTCTATATGCTTAATACTTGTAGGATGTAGTGCTACTTCAAAATCATCAACATCAAAACCAACCAAATCAGATATTTTATTACTACCTTTCTTTTCTACAGATACATTTAATTTATATATTTTTTTATTTTGGCCATTTTTTCTAACATCATTTGCATATTTTATAACACCTGAATCTACAGAATTCTGATATTCAATTATCACCTTTTGCATTTCAGGAGTATGATTATAAAACTCCTCCTCAGTCATATTCATTTCCGAAAGAATTTCCTTGAGCGATTTTACGTCCGGTTCCGAATCCTTATGCAAGATTTTCGTAATATCCGAATCAACATTTTTCTTAAATGAAAACTTCCCTACATCCTCAACATCACTGGCAACACTTACATCAGTTTCGCTTGGCAGATTAACCTTTGCTTCTGTCGGATTCTCTTTGATTGAATATCTTATATCCAATCTGTTGCGGTTGAATCTTTCTGACAACGGGATTATATTACCATCATTGTCGTAGGTTGCAGGATTTGCCGACTTAATCTGTTCTTCATAAAATGCAATCCACACTCTGTGTCGTTTACTATCGGCATTTACTCTGCCGCCGCCGATGTACGTAATGCCATCATAACCCATAGATTCAAATATGCTTCTGATAATTTCTTCAACTTCCCATGTGGGCAATCCAGCCATGTTGAGGTCTTCTTCAATATTACGGAACACTTCTTCGTTTGTCTCTCCGCTTTTCACTCTTGTCGGAATCTCGCTGTATCTTGTCAGAACAGAATTCCACTTATTAACATTAGCTTCTGCATCCATATCAATCGGATTGTTAATTGATAAATATGTGTCATATACTTGCGGATTGTTGCCTTTGCCCTTCTTGGTATAAGATTGTGCTATGTCTGCATCTTCTGTGAAGTATGCACCATTTCCGAACAAGCCGTACTTAGCTACATAATTGAATGTATCAAATACAGTAAAACCACCTTTACTTGTTCCGTGATATGCTCTTATGTTATAGCCTGCCCTCTTCGCCGCCTCATCAACCATTCTCTGAGCTGTTTCAGTATCTCCTGCTCTGACTGCATTCATGTATACTTTGTCGGTTTCGGAGAGGTTAACTTCTCCTGCGCCTGCCTTATTTTTAGCAGACCTCTTTCCGCCTTTGTCCAGAACCTTTGTTATGTCGCGTTCTGCATTTTCTACTTGTTCATGCTTTTTAGTATTTGTTCTGCTATTATTTCTTTTTCTTTTTCCGTCTTCGCTCGCGCTATTGGCTCGATAATCTTCAAAGCTTGTTTTGCTGATATACCCCTCTCCAAAAGTAGCTTTAATAAGGCCGATCGCATCATAGATTTCGGATTCACTTTGTTCTTCACTAAAAATCCACTCCTTTGCAATTTCTATTTCATTTTCATAAACACTATCAAATGTAATTACTTGTGTTATTGTAGGATATTCATATTTACCATCGGTATAGATGAGCTTGTTTCCTATCTCAAATATATATTCCCCATATGCCGAAGTATGATAATTATTTTTCCCTCTATAATTTAATTTTCCAATTTCCTGATAGAATAAAGCTAAATCCTGATTTGTCAATATTTCTGCTTCTATTGTCCATGTAGCTCTATATTGTTCAGTTTTTATTATATCACTTTTATTTTTATTGTCAAGAATATTATTTTTAAAACTATACCTTGACAACACTTGTGTAATATCGGGTGTGCTTTGTGTCTGCGGAATATTTGGTGTATTCGTTATTGGATTGGCTGTATTTGTTATTGGATTGGTTGTAGCACCTGCAGGAGCAACTGTTTCTGTTTTGGAAACGGTTGGAATATTTTGCCCTAATGCCATTTCAAAATTACGTCTGATGTTCTGAAGCTGTGTTTTCGTCATTCCATCATACACATTTCCGGCAACACCATTGATTTTTGCATTTGCTCCTTCAATAGTATTAAGTAAATCAACCACAACACCTTTGATTTTTTGTGCAATGCTCGGCGTTTCGTTGGTAAGCTTAACCACGTCCGTAAACCTTGACATCATTTTCCATGCGGCATCTGCGGCAAATTCTTCACGGGCAAGGTCACCAATCTCACGACTACCTCTGTTTTTATACATTCTTTTAATGCCGTTAATTTTAGCGTCATATGCTTCTTTATTTTGCCTTTTTGCAATGTTATTAATTTTATCAATGTATTTTTGCCCTGCTTCGGTCTGTGCATAAGGATGGAATATTTCATGTCTTGCTGTAGCAAGTAACGGATTTTCGCTGTTTGCTGATATATAAATATCTCCCGTTTTCATGTCATAATATCCGTTGTCTGCATCAGCAAAATGAACTTTTGTTTTCCCACCATTGCCATCATCAACTTCAACATCATTCCCGATAAAATCCTTAATGATGATGTTTTTTCCTTTTGCTCTTCCTATTTCATCCAGATACTGATACTGCGACCAACTCAGTCTTGAAGCCGCCACAGTCCCGGCAACACCGCCGCTTTTTTTCAGATATACGTTGTTAAGCTTATCTGTCGGTGTCATATCGGCATCAGCAAGTTTGACACCATCTTCACTCATTGCATTTTTCAGCAATCCGTATTGATAGTTATCTACCCTTTCTCCGTTCTGAAGCTTTTTCACAATCGCTTCGGCGGCAGTATATGTGCTTGTTCCTTTGGGTGCAGATAATGCTCTGGTAAGAATTACATCACCTATATTGCTGTTAACCACACTTGCGCCGACATTACTTACATATGAGTAGTTATTTGCTCCACCAAGAATACTGCCTGATATTGCACCTGCAAGACCGTTTTCGAGCGACCCCCAAACATACAAATCCATAAACGCATTTTGCACAGCTTCGTCTCTATTCATGCCGTTTGCGACATTTTCATTCACTTTACGGTTGAATTCTGATTTGTCGCCCGATATAATCTGGTCAGCAATGTTCTGTGCTATTTTACCTGTAAATTCTTCACCGAATTCTGACCCCGTGTTTGCGACTGCCGCTTTTGCAATGTTACGAATTTTGCTCGCCGAGCCTTTTGCCATTGGTGATGTCATAACTTCCATGACATCATCAAAAAACATTTTTTCTGTCAAGTATTCAATGGCGCCAACTGCTGCACCGTTCATTATTGCCGCTTCTTTTGACAGCCCTCTTTCAAGACCTGAATGTGTTTCTTCGCCTGCCGCGTTGAGTGACATAATAAGCGGATAATATTTGTTGTATAGCGCAATTCCGGCTACGTTGTTAACAGTTGATATTGCTGTGTTGTATAAGAATTTTCCTGCATTGCTGTCGATACCCTCCAAAGCACCCTGATGCATGGCATTTTTAGCACTTAACAGAGGATTTAATGCGGCAAGGTTTTCGGGTGGCATATACTCTCCGCCCGTAGCCTCACTTGCTACTTGATACAACTGCCTCGGTAATGAAACTAATCCACCAACTGTGCTTGCGGCAACATTTGCAGCGCCTGCTAAACCCCAATGCTCTTTACCAAATTGGTAAAAACTCTCGTTTTTATTCTGATTACGGCTAACTCGTGTCAGCTTTTCATATGCCGAATAATACTCCTTTGCCGCATCTACATCAACGGACTTCAAGTAATTGAATGTGTTTCTTGCCTTTTCACTCATGTCTTTGCTTGACATTGTGAACTCTGTGTTAGAATTTCCACTTAAATCTAACACATCTGCCATTGACACATCAGTTTGTTGCCCTTGGTTAATTTTATATTGTGCGTTTGGGTCCTTGCTTACAATGTAGTCGTACCTGTTAACAACATCAAGTGCATCCTTGTAATACTCTTTTTCTTTCCCTGCTTTGCTTTTTACAAGCTGTTTTAATCTGTAATCATCACTTTCGTAGTCAGTATTTCGTACAGAATTATTGATATATCTACCAAACGTATCTGTAAAATTTTGCTGATATTTATTTTCCCATTCCGCAGGATATTCGTTTTGGAGATAATTATTGATGCCGTTAACGTATTCTATATATTTCTCATAACCTTCGGTTTTGAATATTCTTTCCGCTTCCTTTTCAGCGGCTTTTATATCAAATTGCTCAGGCTCAGGAACAACATACCCTGACTTTTGCATCGCAAATACAGAAGCCGAATCAAGTCCATCGTTATATAACAGCTTATAATATTCGTCAAGGTCATTTCCCGAAAGATTATTTGTATCAATTGCAATTCTTGCACGCTCTGCATCGGTGTTCTTGAATCCGACTTTTTCTGCCCATTCGTGATACTGTCTTACGCTCTGACCGGTATTAGTTTCTGCCATTTCTCCGATGGTTTTATAAAACTCTTTGGAGCTTACTTTTTCCGCCCAATCTGCTTGCCTGGAATAGTCATCGTATTTTTTGATGCCGTATCTGTTTGCTTCAGTTTCAAACCATTCGTTTGCAGAATCAATGCCATATCTTCCGACTTTTGCATAATATTCATCTTCGTTCATTTTAAGATTGCGAAGGTTTTCAATATTTTTTGCTGTTCGTGTAAATCTTTTATCTTCCGGGCGGATTGATGTTACGGTTTGTTTGCCCTTCATCACATATGGTCTGTCACGATTAATACGCTCAAGCTCCGGCTGTACCGCATTGTCAAGTCTTTTCCGCTGTTCACCCGGTCTTGCAATCTCAGGAAGCTTTTGTTCCCACGGTCGGTTGTAAGTGTTATAACCGATATTCTGCCGAGTCTGTGTCGCAGGTTTTTGTGTTGTAGGTGTACTTTTAACTTGCGGCTTAGGTCCTATCGGCTCAGAATATTTCGGTTTTGTATTTACTGCAGGTTTCGTGTTCGTTGCAGATGTATTCTTATTTCCGCTTCTTCTGGCAGATACACTCTGCTGCTGCCTCCATTCTTTTACATTCGGGTCGGATTTCGAGTACACACCGATAAGCTTTCCCGAATCATCAAATTTTGCAATACCGCTTTCTGTTTCTTGATATCTCATGCGTTTGTTCTCCTTTCAGGGAGAGTGTTATACTCTCCCTTTTATAATTGTTAGCCTATCATTGCGGATAATATAGCAGACATGGTATCTTCTTTTGGTTTTTTCTTCTTATCTTCATTACCTGTACCGCCACCATCGCCACCGGTTTCATTTAAATTGTCTATCCTCTGTTGAGCTTTTGCCGCATCATATGCCGCCTCTGCCGTAACCTTCGGTATTGTTGCATCATGCATAGCTTGGTCTCTCGCATCTGCTTTTGCTTTCAGTGCAAGCTCAGCTTCCTTATTCTGCTGTGCTAATGCATCTTGAAGCACATCCTGATTGAATTGTGCCTGAAGCATCGCAAGCTGTACATCGTTGTATTTGTTTTCTGCTTCAAGTTTCTTTTCGAACTCCTGCACACCACGTTCATAATCTCTATCATTTTCGTATATACGGCGTTTCTCGTTTTCTTCGAGTCTGTTAGATTCAGCAATGTCATAGCTTCTATCATAATCAGCTTTCATCGCATCCGCTATAAGCTCATTCTGAGTTTTCTGTGCATCATAATCCATCTTGCTGTGCTCATACGGTGTTCCGTACATATCTAACATATCGTAAAGGTCAGCCTTTTCATCTCTGTATCTGCCATAAGCCTTATCCATAAGCTGTGGAATAACAGCATTCAGGTCGGACATATGGTCATAATATGCTTGGTCACTTGCCACCATAGCCGCACTATTTGCATAACCTCCGCTTCTCGCCGCATTTCTGCCCCATGTGTCATCTGCCGCTTTTTGTGCGTTCTTCATGAACTGCTCTTTATATACTTGATAAGCTATATCTTTTTCGGGATCGTATTCAAAATCTTTGAAGTTTTCAATTTGATTCGCAATTGATTCCGATTTACTTCTCGGCTTACTCATAGCCTCTCTGACGGTATCTGTTGCAGTTTTGTAGCCGCTTTGTTTAACGGCATTTACAATATCATTATACGGTGCATAGGCAACACCGTCTACAATTACAGCGCTTGATATTGGTACACCTGCTACAGTAACCACACCACCCTCACCATATTCAACGGCATTCGCAAGACCCGTTGTTGCCGCACCTCTTGTGACGTCGGTTATGTAATTGTCTGATCCGCTACTCTTATATGCTTTATTTGCCGCAGTAATAAGCGAATTTATATCAGTCTTTGTCACGCCATCATCATTGCGATTGGCGGTCATGAAATACTGATTATCATACATTACATCGTTACCGCCGCCCCAACCGATTTTAGTATTATCAAAACCGAAATTCTGCATCGCATCTCTAACAGGTATATTATTATTAGTGTAGCTGTTTGTCTTTGGCTCATACTGCTTGTTAATTGTTATACCCTGCCCGGGGATATCTGTGTAATTGGTCGTAACACCATTCTGTTTTATTCCGTAGCTTATCGGTGTGTTAGAATCTATGACATTTCCTCTCATCTGATCGGGAGTCGGATGGCCCATGGCGTACTGTACTACGTTATTTTTTTTCGGCTCATTAATCATTTATACCACCTTCTTCCATCATTCTCAATGTTTCTTCAACCGGCACCATCTCTCCGCCTTCTTCAATCTGTTGCAACGTATCTTCAACGGGGACAAGCTGACCCGATGCAATCTGTTGCTGTGCCATCATCTGCTGTTGCTGTTGCATCATTTTTTCTTGTTGTTCACGAAGCAGTTTTATTATATTCTCTTTTCCGTCAAAATGCATCGCCTGAAGTGCTATAATTGCGTAATCTGTCACTTGCGGATTAAAAAATCCTGCACCCCACAATGCCATAATAGTTTGATTGTTTGCTTCTCTCTGAAACGGATTGCTTTTCTGTGGCACGATGTCGATATCAAACTCAATCGGCTCTTCGCTTTCCCACGTTTCGGGAAGAACATCGCTTAATTCTTCAGGAATTTCCGCTTGTTGTTGCACCGTGTTATACATCATGGCTGAATTAAATGTTGTGTATTCCTCTCCGCCCTCGTCGTTGGTGATGCGATATACTCTATCCTCGTTATAGAATTCACGCATAAGCTCAATAACAAGCTTAATCACAATCTTATATGCATCGTAGGCATCGTCAATCATTGTTCGTGACAGCTTGTTGCCTGCCTCTTGCAGTACAGATATAGCACTTGCCGCAGTAACTCCGCCATTTGTACCGCCCTGCTGAAAGTCACGATTGCCGACTACTTCCTTAAGCTCGTCTATCTTTTTCTCTCGATGCTCCCGTACAAATGATTGCAGCCCTGACACATTAACTTCTCTGATACTGTCATTATCAACACTTCCGGCAACGTGAATTACATCATTATCATAGTCAAGTACCTCTTCCTCGTTGACAGAGCCGTTGTCCTTAACAAGATACCTTGTTTTACTTGACAGCATTGCATTCTTTATAATTGCACCATCAAGTCTGTCTATATATGTCTGCGGATTTTTTGCGATATCAATTATTCCGAATCCGAACGGGCAGTCCTCTTCAGGGTATAAAACGTCAAATACAACCGGGTACATTCCGTGTCTGTACAAACCCTCTTTCATGTTGCCGTCCTCGGTTGAGGAAATAACCTCATTTTTGCAAAGCTTCATGCAATGCACTTTACCGCTTTTTTTGTAGTAGCAATCGACTATTTCTGTTCTATCCTTTATCTGCTGTGTGCCTTCAAATGTTTCAATTGTTGTATCGCCCTCAAACTTTTTCGCGTGTTCCGGGTACATCTCTTTCAGTTCTTCGTTATCGATTGCATTAACAATGAATAAAAACTGACTGTCCTGAACATCGTCAAGGTGCATATCACAGTATACATTCAATATCGATAATGGCTTAATAATAATATCCTTGTCATCATAAAACACTCCGTATATTCCCGTACCGTGCTTAAGCTTTCTTCTCCAGTTTGCTTTGTATGCCTTTTTAAACTGCGACAACTCAAGCTGTACCGGGATAATCTTGGTAAGTATTTTTGATAAATCTACATCGGATGCCTCGCGTTCAATTATATTTGCATGTGGATAATTATCAATTGCATCAGAATATTTATTCTCAATTGCCGAAAAAATAAATGCTGTTGCAGGCTCTGTCTCGTTTGTTTTCGGATTTATCAGTTTACCGTATCTTGCTTTATACCAGTAGTCGTTATCTCTGACCCTCTGATTAAGCACCTCTTTGTCGCCTTTGTATCTGTTATATTCGCTTAAAGCCTTAGCAATAAACTCAGGTTTAATTTTCGTTTTCATTGCTTCCCCTCTTTCTTAATGCGTATTCAAGCTCATCAACAAGCTTAGTTATATATTCTCGCAGGTTTAGAATATCCTGCGTATCTTCTCCCGTCAATTCGGGAGGTTGTTCAATCGAAAACATTAAAAAATCATCTCCTATCTTTTAAACGGACTGAATTCTTCTTTCTTCTCAACCACAGCAGGAGCTCTTGCCGGAATCGGATTGTACATAAAGAAATACCGCATTGCGTCATAGTCATGATCTTCGCAATTTGAGTCAACGTCCTCAACTTTATTCATATCATATATAAGATTGGGAAGTGTTCTTATGAACTCACGGCAGGTGTCAAATACATACATCATCGGGTAACCGTTCTCATCAAATGCCATACGATGATGCACTTGCATTTTACCGGGCAGACGTTTGTGGTCGCCCTTTTCAAAATACACACCTTTTTCTTCAAATAGGTTTATGATAGTACCTGCCTTACCTCGGCTCTCGTCCCATATTGCCGGGTCTGCAATTCCGATTATATGCTGACCTGCTTCTTCGCTGTTTTCTATATCCTTAATTGCTTGTGCTATCTCAGACGGCTCCATTCTGACACCTTGATTTGCCGTGTCTGTGCATCCGTATAGTTGCCTATACAAATATGCTATACCTTGCTCATCCACCGCCCACCATTGAACTGCAAACGGTCTTGCATAACCATAGTCAAAGCTTCTGTACCGCTTCCAATGTCTTGGTATTGGAAACGGTTTAATAACGTGCGTATTTCTTCTGTCAAGGTTTTCAGGATGATTTTTCCATTCGGTAAACACTTGTCCTTCATAACTGTCCCAATCTCCGTATAACAACGCATTTCTTTGTGCTTCAGGCAAGGAAGCAAGATTTGCAAGGTAATTCGGGTCGTTATTCAACAATGCCTGATTATCAAATACGGAAGATGGAATAAACACCCTTGACCGCTTCACTTCTTTTATCGCTCCATCCGGCATCGTTATATTCGTCTTAAACCATATTGTAGTGTTCGGTGGTGCAGCAGTTATAAAACGCTCCTTAACCCATCCATGACCGATTCCACCCGGATTCGCAGTCGCTCTCATATATACTCTGACTCCTTCACCATCAGCACGGTTTCTGGATATCAGATATTCATATTCCTCACGGGTAAAATGCGTAAGCTCGTCAAATCCGATAAACGCAAAAGACAAACCTTGATAATTCAGGTAGCTGTCCTTGTTCGGCATACTTCCGAAATAAATCCTTGCCCCGGACGGGAACTTCCATACATGGTCTGTTGCGTTATATACCGCTTCCGGGAATGCCGCTTTGTATATTTTCATAGACTTAAGTATAAGCTCACGAAGCTGCGGAAATGTCTTTCTGAATATAATACCCTTGTAATGAGGGATATGCACCTGCCGCATAGCCTCTGCCACAAGTGCATCCGATTTCCCTCCGCCTGCCGCACCGCCGTATAAAGCTTCATATTCAGGTCTGTTCTGAAATTCCTCTTGCCGCTTTTGTGGTTTCCATACTATCATACATCATTCCTCCATTTGCAACTTTTGCAACTTTTGCAACTTTACGCCAACCAATTCAAAAATTTCCTCTTAACCCTTGCCTTATTCCTCGTGATATACTTTTCATAATCGCTCATTTTTGCTGTGTACTGCGACATAAACGCATTGTATGCCGCACTGTCGCCCTGATAGAGCGACACCTTCGCATTGCAGAAATCAATGTATGCCGAGTCATACGGAGCAGGGAGTAACGTCATGTCCTGGATCTCTCTGTATACATGAACAATCTTTGCTATTCCCGAAGGCATCTCATCTCCTTCGTATATGTACCTTACACCGTCTTCATCATCTGCGATAATATCAACTACATAAATTCTGTACTTACTGTCACCATTGGTAACAATAAGTGTATCACCGGCATAAATGTTTATATCAGGGCATTTGAAGAAACCATCACCCGTCACAAATGAAGCATCCGTATCAATATACCTTATCGGCTCATATGGTGTACGGTATATAATTCTGAACTCCGACACCGTTCCGTCATTCTTCTTAAGCTCTCTGCCTCTTGCCGAATATCTGTAATCAATTCCGAAATCCCTTAAATCCGTCTTGTCAAGCTCTTTCCCATCCATGATTATTTTTGAAATGTCATCAATATCAATTCCGGGAGGAAGCAGAACACAGCTTCCCGTCTCCGTCTTTTCCGAATAGCTTTCGTTGTAGTTACGCATAATCTCTGCAGATAACTCATCGCACCAACGAATGTATTCCTCTACCGAATACTCCGAAGGATGCAGTTTTTTTGCAATTTCAATAACATTTGTTATATACATATTATCACCACCTAAAACAACATTTTAACAATAACACCGCACACCGCAACACCGATTGTCGCCATAACACCTATAACTACATTCAGCTTTGTGTTTATAACAGCAAACTGAACATTACCGTTGTTAAGCTGTTTTTCATGCCCGTCAACAATCTTCTGAAGGTGCTTTACTGCCTCGCACGGGCAATCCTTTTTATCTTCCATACGCACACCCTCCTCAGAATCCGTTTTTATCTGTCGGATTGTTGAGTATTCCGAACAACGTCAGAATTTCAAGTATTGCCGTTGTCACAATCTTAACCTCATCCGTTACATCAGGCTTAATCAGCGCAAGAATAATAAGCACCTGACTTAATACCGCACTCCATACTACTACACTTTTTAATCTGTTCTGCATAATATTTCTCCTTTCAATTCTGTTCGTTGGATTTCAACTCTGCAATCTCTTTTCCCATAACATTAATAATATCCTGCAAAGCCTTGATTTCCTTGCCCATAGTATTAATGATTCCGTTTGTATGCTCCACATACTGCTTAAACTCTGCCTTAAGATTTTTCAATTCTTCCATGTCAACACCCTCTCTCAATAAGTCTTTGAACTCCTTCCATTTGTTCTCATCAACAAGCGATGCAGGACAAAGCTTTCCCGTTACGTCATAGTGCCTTATAACATTCTCAATCGGCACATTATATCTTTGCATCAGCTCTTTTATAAGCCATACTCCGTTGTTAACCGTCTTGTCGCTGAAGTCAGGTATACCTGAGCAAAGCTCAACACCGATGCTGTTTATGTTTCTGCACTTGGGATGTCGGTAAGTCTTTGCTCCACAATGCCATGCAACGTGTCTGTCCTCCACGCATTGCCATATACTGTCATCGTCAACAAAGTAATGTGCAGAAGCATTCTTGTACACGTCCTTATAATATTTTGTGTTGTTGTATGCTGTATCGCCTTTGTTCCCGGTATAATGCACCACAATATACTTAACCTCACGGCTACTGCTTGTTGTATAATTAACCCTTGTTAAATTCTGTTTGATTTCCATCTGTTTCAACCTCCATCAATTTAATATATTCCGCTTTGGTTATTTCGTGGCGGTAATCATTGTAAAGCCTTTTTAACTTCCTCTCTGTACTTTTCGGGAACTTGCTCAAGTGTTATTTTGCCGAGCCTTATCTGCATGACTAAAAACTTAACCATTTAAAATCACTCCTTCCAGTATTGCGGCCTCTATCGCTTCAAGTCTTTCAATGATTGTCGGCTCAACAACGACTTTTTCATCATCTTTCGTAAGAGCTTCTATTTCTTCGGCTGTCATTTCAATATATTGTTCGTTTACATATTTTTTCATTATACTCTAACCCCCCATATTTCAAATGTAGTACCACTCGGGAAACATCTTCTTCCATCTTTTGACGAAATCAGAATACCTATGTTGGCAAAATACGTTCTTGATAATTTTTTAAATGGTGCTTCACCACCGGCGAAAGTGCCAGAAACAGGCGTTTTTGCATACGGCTCACCGTAATAGTCATAAAACCATACTTTTGTTGAACATAACTCTCCGAATGCTTTTGCGTGTACAGACATTTCCCAATAACCTTTATCAAAATCCGGAAGTAGCCAGTTTTGTTGATCCCACAAACGATTAGTGTTGGTAGCACCGCTGTCTGTTATGTATATTCTTCCATCTTTATTGTTTTGATTCGCTCCGGGGAGCGAAGGTATTTTTAAATAACAATATATTTCCTTGTATCTGTTGCCCTTTAAGTCAGGGACTATTGCGTTTACATTTTCATTAAGTGTGCCTGATTCTATCCGTTCAAACTCACACTTTTCATCAATCTTTTTTTCGATGTCAATGACTTTAGTATCAAGTGTTTCTATTTTTGTATCAATGCCGGCAAATCTTGAAGAAACCCACGGGTAATCTGCTTTAGCATTAACATCATCATTAATTTGTTGATTAAAATAATCAATTTCTTGCTTGGTATAATAACCTGATAAATCAACATCAATTGAATCTATTTTCCCGTCAACCTCATCTTTGGTATATACGTTGTCAAGCCTCTCATTAAGAGCATCAGTAACCAGCCGAAGTTCTGTGTCGCTTTTAGTTCTGAGTTCTTCTTCTTGACCTACGGCATCGTTTGTGTAGGTAATCGCTTCAGTTAATGCGTTGTCAAGCCTCTTACCAAGAGCATCATCAGCCGCTATTCTTGCACTCCTTTCCTGATCGGTCAATCGGTTAAGCCTTCCACCGATAACGGCATCTTCTTTAGCTCTCGCAGTCGCTTCTTCGGATATAGCATTGCTTATTGCTTCGTTTCTGGCAACAACCTCACCTGTTACAGCATCACTTATGGCGGTATTTCGCTCATTAACCTCTGCTGTCAACTTGAGGTCTGTCTCTTCCTGAAGCTGTTCTATGGCAGCAACTCTGGCGCTCTCCTCCGCTGTTATCTTGCCGAGTAGTACCGCATCCTCGTTCATTCTGTCGGCTACTTCTTTTTCAAACAGACTTTTTGCATATTCTGCCGCATAATCCCTTGAAACCTTTTCGGGCTTTGGCTGTTTTGCAAACCCGAATCTGTCTACATTAATTTTAAATCCCATATCTTACCATCTCCTTTTTAATTGCCATCGCTATTCATCATCAGCTCCGCATCCGTTATATGCACCTCGCCGTTTCCCTCAAATCTTATCCTGAGAGCATCTCCGCTGTTGTACCTTATCGGCAGTCTGTGCTTGCCGCCCTTGTCAATACCCTTGTGTGGTATCCACTCTCCGTCATCAACTGCTGTGTAAATGTTCAGGAAAGCATCTTCACCCATAATGCATCTGATCTGAAGATATACAAGCGATTTGTCACGGAAGCTTCCGAAATCCATTGTAACGGTCTCAGCGAAGAAGTCACCATGCTCTCCGCCGCCAAGTATGTATACATTTTCCGAATCATAAATATATACCTTGTCGCCCGATTGCTCTCCGCCTTTTATTTCAAAGTCTGAAAGCTTTGTCCAAAACCCCGTCTCGGTATCAAATATAACAAGCTCATGCTCTCCGTTTTCCTTTTCGCATCTTGCAAAGTATCGCCTTATATCGCCAAATGCAACACATGAAACGTATTTTGTGTTCAGCTTGTCCGATATACGTTTCGGAACACCACCCGAATACTCATAAAATCCGTCATGTGAAAGCCATATAACAGAGTTTGCAACATTTGCAATACTTTCCTTGCATATGCATCCGTTAGCATAGCTCTTTTCTAAGCTGAAGTTTGAAGGCTCTGTGCCGTATATAACGTGAATCCATTCCTCCTTAAATGCAAGTATTCTGTTCTGCCATGAGGTAATGCCGGTAAATACTCCCGGTGTTCCGACCTCTGCATACCAGCTGTCGGTTGATAATACACCAAGCTTGTAAAATTCAAACGGCGAACCGAGAGCAGAAGCCTGAACCATTTCCCCGTTTCGGCTTCCTATCCATAATCTGTTGCCGTGAGAACATGCACAGTCAAACTGCGGTACATATAAATCAATGTAACCGCTTGGGAAGTTTTCGCTTGAGCCAAACGTGCCTGCCTGAAGCTGTATTCTTTCCCCTTTGCAGTTTCTTGCAATGCAGACAATGTACCCTGTGTCACTTACCACACTTACCGTAATCGATACGGGGCTTGTTGTGTTTGAATAGTCCTGACTTGTTTCGGGATATATGGTGTTGTTTTTCTTATAATCGCCCGTAAATCCGCTGAATGCAAGCATCTGACCTACCTCAAAAATCTGCCATGGCTTGTTTCCGTTCGGACTGTATGAAAAATTAATTCTGATTGTGTAATCGTCAGAGCTGTCGCCCTCGTTTTTTATTTCAAAGGACTTGTAGTTTCTGTATTGTTTTATACCGATTACATCGGATGTATTATCCTTTTTAATATAATTGTATCCGGTAAATCCGGGAAACGTGATAATGCTTCCGTTAAAATCAATTGCATCCGTAAATCCGGGAACGGTTGCACTTGTTTCTTTTCCGTTGAAATATAATTTATGTGCATTGCCGTTTTTCAGTATTCCCGTAAACCCCGTAATTTCTTCCTTTGAGTATTTCGGTGTCATGTATTTTATAATTTCTTCACCCGGACTGTACACAATCTCGTGATTTTTGGTAGAAGAAAGGCACGGATATTCACCGTGCCCCATGTTCTCCATATCGGAAAACTCACCGACAGAGGCTTTGATGCGTCTGTTGAGCCCACCGAATAATGATATGTTTATGTTTGTGCTTTTGTCCGGGATTTTGTTTGAATAATTCATAAAAACCCCCTTTATTATGCATTCTTCTGTCATCGTACCCTATAGGCTCCCTCTCTGAGGGAGCTGTCACGAAGTGACTGAGGGAGTTAATACTCTCCAATACCCTCGGGCATCTTTGACATTTTCTGCATCTTTTCCTGAACTGCATAATTCGCATCAATGCTGCGGTTTATAACTTCTGCAACTTTTCTCGGTACCTGAACGGTTTTGCCGAGCTCTATTTCGTAAACCTTGCCGTCACATGATGCGGTAGTGGTAGTGCCGGGTGCTTCAGCTCCGAGTGGAATGTTTACATTAACCTTTTCGCTCATGTAAGCTTCAAACTCTTTGCGGTTTAAGGCACGTCTTTCTGTAACGGACATCTTTGAAACGTCTGCTGTTTCTTCTTTCTTTGCCATGTTACATCATCCTCCTTTTGTAGTATTTGTTGAATGTTTGGTTATATAGTGATTTTAAATTATATTTGTTAAATGCTATTAAGCCTTTGTCAGACTTGACAATGACTCATATCTTACCATATAAAGCTCTTCAAGAATCTTTGCCATGTGGTAAGCCTTCCATGACATTGTGCCTCTCTGGTTAAGAGGGTCAGAGCTTCCGGCAGAGCCGAGTGCCTTTGTAATATTCTCAATGTTTGACTTCGGACTTGTAACACCATACGCATCCTTAGCAATAAAGAGAGTACCGTAAACGGGACTGTTACCTGCACCACCGTCTGCCGGGTAAATCTTCATGTCAATTTCAATTGATTCATCC
>JAZRPO010000028.1:0-19904 GCA_045649265.1 Eubacteriales bacterium | reverse complement strand
GCACATTGGCTTGAAATGGGCGAGAAGATCACGAAGAAGCCGAAGATATTCAACACCAACTGGTTCAGAACCGATTCTAACGGCAAGTTCCTCTGGCCGGGATTCGGTGACAACCTCCGCGTTCTTGAGTGGATTCTCAAGCGCTGTGACGACGAAGTTGACGCTGTTGAAACTCCCATCGGTTTTGTTCCGAAGGCTGAAGACATCAACCGTGAAGGAATTGAGGATGAGGTTACACTCGACGTCCTCAACGACATCCTCTCAGTTGATAACAACCTCTGGAAGGAAGATGCTGCTAACCTCGAAGAGTTCTATGCAAAGATTCAGAGCGTTGGCAACAGAATGCCGAAAGAAATGTACAACCAGCTCGAAGGCCTCAAGTCCCGCCTCGGCTAATAAACAAAAAAAACACCACGTGAAATTTTCACGTGGTGTTTTGTGTTGGTTGTTTAAAAGAATCCAAGCTGTGTCGGGGAGAAATTTTCTTCGGACTCGGGCTTTGTCTCGGGGACAGTCACAGGTACAGCTCCAAGCTCAATCTCCTCAAACTCTGTTTCGGGCTCAGCCGAATTTTCCGTGGTAATGAAGGAAGCGGCACGCGCGGTGTAACGCTTGACATTGAGATACGTCTCACCGTCAATCTGCATTTCGCAGGGCGTGTTATATTCAACGGTAATTTCCTTTCCGGTATATATGCAGATTTGCTTTTTGTACTTGATATGCTGACCGCTGAATATAGATGGGAAGACGGTCAGAAGTTTGAACCGTCCGCAGTTATGGGCGACTACAAGAGAAAGCTCGTCGCCATCTCTCGCCTGAGCGGGAGCAATCATCATACCACCGCCGAAAAATCTGCCGAGCATAGCGGTTGAAAGCCAGACTCGTTTGTGCTCATAAGTCACCCCGTCAACCGTTACTTTTGCAGCTCTCGGGCGGAAGCTGAAAAGAATCAGGCGAAGTGCAAGAGCGGTGTAGTTGATAGGCTTTTTTGTCTTTTTGCGAAGTGCGTTGCCGGTTGCGCAAACGGCGCCGTCGAGCCCGTAACCTACGCCATTGAAAAACTTTTTCTCTTCTCCTGAGATTTCGACTGTCGGGAGAGTTTTGATATACTCATTAATAAGGAAAGGCTCTGAACCCCGCGGCTTTTCAAGGTCGCGCAGAAAGTCGTTTCCGCTTCCTGTTGCGTAGTAGTAGAGATTGTTCTTAATTTTTGTATCTCCAAGGTTGTTTATGAAATTGTTGAGTGTGCCGTCACCTCCGCAGATGATAATCTCATCATCCGGCGCGAGATTTGCAAAAAACTCTTCATAGTTTTCGATTCCTAGAATGTCCTTGTATACAAGCTCGTGGCCTATATACAGAGCGTCGAGTTTTGTGGCATCAAGTGTGCTTTTTTCGTTACCTGCGAGGGGATTGTATAGGATATACTTTTTCATATTATATCTCCTGTGAAAAATGTCATTTTTTCTGGAAATAATTTTATCATATTATGAAAAAATAGTAAAGTTTTTTATTGAGAAACGTTTGTTTTCTGTGACAAAGAGAGAAAAATATTATCCTTAAACAGAAAGCCTTTATTATAATAAGCAGAGAAAAACGGCTTGGTGTTTCCACCAAACCGTTTTTTGTTGTATTGAACTTACTTGCCTGCGCGCTTTGCAAGGTCTTCGTAACGAGCCTTTGCGTGTTCCTCAGCCTTAGCGAAGAGAGCTTCTGCTCTGTCGGGGAACTGCTGAACGAGGCGAGCGTAACGTGTTTCGCCCTTGATGAAGTCGACATAGTTTCCTGTCGGCTCCTTGGAGTCAAGGATAAATGCTTCCTTGCCCTCAGCCTTGAGAGCCGGGTTATATCTGAACATCTGCCAGTAACCTGAATCAACAGCCTTTTTCATTTCCTGCTGGCAGTTGACCATGCCACCCTTGATACCGTGCATTTCGCAGGGAGCATATCCGATGATGAGTGACGGACCCGGATAAGCCTCAGCCTCAGCAAGAGCCTTGAGAGTCTGGTTCATGTCAGCACCCATAGCAACCTGAGCAACGTAAACGTAGCCGTATGACATTGCAATATCAGCGAGGTTCTTTTTGAAGATGTTCTTACCTGCTGCAGCGAACTGAGCAACCTGACCAATGTTGGAAGCCTTGGAAGCCTGTCCACCGGTGTTGGAGTAAACTTCTGTGTCGAAGACCATGATGTTTACATCTTCACCTGATGCGAGAACGTGGTCGAGACCGCCGAAGCCGATGTCGTATGCCCAACCGTCTCCACCGAAGATCCAAACGGACTTCTTGGAGAGGTAATCCTTCTCTGCGAGGATGCCGGCACAGAGGTCGCAACCTCCTGCAACCTTTTGAAGCTCTGCAACGAGAGCCTTTGTTGCAGCTTCGTTTGCTTCGCCGTTGTCCTTTGTTGCGAGGTATTCCTCGGCAGCTGCCTTAAGCTCAGCCGGAGCCTTGTCCCCAGCGACGATTTTCTCAACGTCAGAGATGAGGCGCTCACGGATTGTCTTCTGGCCGAGATACATACCAAGACCGTGCTCTGCGTTATCCTCGAAGAGTGAGTTTGCCCAAGCCGGACCCTTTCCGCTTTCACGGTTTACGGTGTACGGTGTAGCAGGAGCAGAGCCACCCCAGATTGATGAACAGCCTGTAGCGTTAGAGATATACATTCTCTCGCCGAAGAGCTGAGTGATAAGGCGAGCGTAAGAGGTTTCAGCACAACCTGCGCAAGAGCCTGAGAACTCGAGGAGCGGCTGCTTGAACTGGCTGCCCTTGATTGTCTTGTTGATGAGCTCAGGCTTCTCGGAAACGTTTGCAACGCAGTAGTCAAATGCTGCCTGCTGATCAAGCTGTGATGCCTGGCTTGTCATTTCGATAGCCTTCTTCTCGGGGTTTCCGTCGCGCTCAGCCTTTGCAGTAACCGGGCAGGCCTTAACGCAGAGAGTACATCCCATGCAGTCCATCGGGCTGATTGCCATTGTGAACTTGTAGTCTGTCTTGAGAACAGGCTTCTCTGTAAACTTTGTAACCTCGGGAGCATTAGCTGCTTCCTCTGCTGTAAGTGCGAACGGACGGATTGTAGCATGCGGGCAAACGAATGCACAGTTGTTACACTGAATGCAGTTCTCCGGATGCCAGATCGGAACAGAAACTGCCACGCCGCGCTTCTCATATGCCGCAGAGCCCTGCGGGAACGTACCGTCTGCCATGTTCTTGAAAGCAGAAACCGGGAGAGAGTCACCCTGCATACGTGAAACAGGTTCAACAATGTTGTTAACGAAATCAACAAGTTCCTGTCTCTTTCCTGTTGCCGGAGCCTTGACTGTATCGTCCTTTGCATCCTTCCAGGAAGCGGGAACATCAATTTCAACCATAGCATTTGCGCCGGCGTCAATAGCCTTGTAGTTGAGTTCAACTATAGCTTCGCCCTTCTTGATATAGGACTTGTATGCCATCTTTTTCATGTACTCGATAGCTTCGTCCTTCGGAAGGATGTTAGCAAGGGCAAAGAAAGCAGATTGGAGAATTGTATTCTTAACCTTTGCGTTTCCGATTTCCTTGATAGCAATGTTTGTAGCGTCGATTGTGTAGAACTTGATGTTGTTGTTAGCGATGTATGACTTGACAGATGCGGGGAGGAACGAATCAAGCTCGTCCTTTGACCACTGGCAGTCAAGCATGAATGTACCGCCCGGAACAACGTCTTCAACTATCTTATAGCCTTTGAGAATATAGGAGGAGTTGTGGCAAGCAACAAAGTTTGCCTTGTTGACGTAGTAGGTGGACTTAATCGGCTTATCACCGAAACGGAGGTGAGAAATCGTGATACCGCCGGTCTTCTTCGAGTCATACTGGAAGTATGCCTGGATGAACTTGTCGGTATGGTCACCAATGATTTTGATCGAGTTCTTGTTAGCACCGACAGTACCGTCACCGCCGAGACCCCAGAACTTGCAGGAGATTGTTCCCTCAGCAGAGGTATCCGGGCAAGATTTTTCTTCAAGAGAGAGGCCTGTGACGTCGTCTACGATACCGAGTGTGAAGTTGTTCTTCGGGTTCGGTGTAGCAAGGTTTGCAAAAGCAGCAAATATGCTTGAAGGAGGAGTATCCTTTGAGCCGAGACCGTAACGACCGCCGACAACCTTAACATCGTTCTTACCAAGAGATGCAAGTGCAGTAACAACGTCGAGATAAAGCGGCTCGCCGAGTGAACCGGGTTCTTTTGTTCTGTCGAGAACTGCGATGCTCTTGACAGTTGACGGGATAGCTTCGAGGAGCTTCTCAGGAACGAACGGACGGTAGAGGCGGACCTTGATAAGACCGACCTTTTCGCCGTGTGCGTTCATGTAGTCGATAACTTCTTCTGCAACGTCGCAGACAGAACCCATAGCGATGATTACGCGATCAGCATCGGGAGCACCATAGTAGTTGAAGAGCTTGTAGTTTGTGCCAAGCTTTGCATTGACCTTGTCCATATATTCTTCAACGATAGCGGGGAGAGCGTTGTAATACTCGTTGCAAGCCTCTCTGTGCTGGAAGAATATGTCTCCGTTTTCAGCAGAGCCACGAAGAACAGGGTGCTCAGGGTTGATGGAACGCGCGCGGAATGCACGAACTGCATCCATATCAACCATTTCCTTGAGGTCTTCGTAATCCCAAGCTTCGATTTTCTGGATTTCGTGAGAGGTTCTGAAACCGTCAAAGAAGTTGAGGAAGGGAACGCGGCCCTTGATTGTTGCAAGGTGAGCAACAGCGCCGAGGGCCATGATTTCCTGCTGGTTGGTTTCAGCCATCATAGCATAGCCTGTCTGGCGGCAAGCATATACGTCAGAATGGTCACCGAAAATGTTAAGGGCATGTGAAGCTACACAACGAGCGGAAACATGAATAACGCTCGGAAGAAGCTCGCCTGCGATTTTATACATATTGGGAATCATAAGGAGAAGACCCTGGGATGCCGTGTAGGTGGTTGTGAGAGCACCTGCTGCGAGAGAGCCGTGAACAGCGCCTGCTGCGCCGCCTTCGGACTGCATCTCGACCATCTTAACACGGTCGCCGAAAATATTTCTTGCGGGTTCTCCGAAAATGTTTTTGTCTGTTGCGGACCAAGTGTCTGTTACCTCAGCCATCGGGCTTGAAGGTGTGATAGGGTAAATAGCAGCGACTTCGGTAAACGCATAACTGACGTGAGCCGCAGCAGTATTACCATCCATGGAAACTTTTTTTCTTGCCATGATTCTTTTCCTCCTTGTTAATTATCTAATATATTATTTTAACACCAAGACACCAAAAAGTAAACATAATTTTGCCCGAAAACACTTAATTCGGCAGATTTGATAGACAAATCTGCCGTTAAGAGAATAGAGTCAGATTATAAGCTCTGTCATAGAACGCTTCGGAACGTGATGAACACGGTTTTCATCACGCCAATACTTTACATTTCCGTCTTCAATATCGTCTATTACGATTGTTTCAACAGGCTTTCCGAGAGCAAGAACAAGTGCAACATCAAGATGCCCAGGGATGGAAAGCTGTTCTTTGAGGTTTTCGTTGTTAAAGCTAGCAATCATACATCCGCCAAGTCCCTTTTCGGTTGCGCCAAGAAACATAGTCTGAGCAATGATTCCGACATCCGTAGGCGCGCCTTTGGAGATTGTAGAGTCGTTGAGAATAATTATATACCCCGTAGGACGCTCACCCTCAGCAGGAAAGCCGTCTTTGATGTATCCACCCCAGCGAGTTTCGGATAATACCATTGCACACTCTTCAGGCAAGGTTACAAGGCGGAACTTGCAGGGTTGGAGATTTGCAGCGCTGGGAGTATATCTTGCAAGCTCGCAGAGGCTTACCAAAGCTTCGCGCGAAACTCTGACGCTCTCATCAAAGCGCCTGCATGATCTGCTCTTAAAAACCAAATCGTAAAGCATGATATTTATTTCTTTATGATAACGCCATAAACCTCGCCGGAAAGGGCAGCGGCGTTAGATTCGTCAGTATCAACGTGCATAGCGGGCGCAAACTTCTCACTGACACGAACAACAACCTCGTCAAAGGTGAGGGCACGCTCGCTGTCAATCTTGACGGAAACGATTTCCTTATCGGCAACGCCGAATTCCGCAGCCTCCTTCGGGGTGAGATGGATGTGGCGCTTTGCAGCAATAACTCCTTCTGTGAGCTCAACCTCGCCTGCCGGGCCAACGATTTTGCAAGCTGCACTGCCTGCGACGTCGCCACTCTCGCGGATAGGGGCGGAAACGCCCAGTGTGCGGGCGTCTGTGAGAGAGACCTCAACCTGAGTAGCAGGTCTCTCCGGGCCGAGTATAGAAACGCCTGCAATTTCACGCTTCGGGCCTACGAGAGTAACCTTTTCTTCTGTGAGAAACTGGCCGGGCTGCGAAAGCTCGCGTTTATTATGAAGAACGGCTCCTTTTCCAAAGAGGATTTCAAGATGCTCCTTTGTAACGTGAACGTGGCGAGATGAGGTTTCAACTAAAACTTTGTTATTTGCCATGATGAAAAAACAACCCTTTCATATTTTAAAATATTACATACATAATTTAACATAAAATACTATTTTTAGCAAGGGGGTTTCAGATAAAACATGAATAAAAAAGAAAATCTCCGCAGACAACCTGCGGAGAAAAGTTAATTTGTTTTTTTGAATTTTTTCCAGAGAGGAAGAACTAAGGTTGTAATAACGAGGAAGCAAACCCACATTGCAAATATGACAGTGAAAACCATCGGCCAATCGAAAGCATCTGCAACTCTGGCAAGAACATAGCTCTGAACAACAATGCCGATAGCACAGCAGGCGTTGACTATGCCGGAAACTTCTCCGCTTTTTCCGTATTTCGCAAAGGTTGCACAATAGTATGAGCGAAGAACATCCATAACTGCTGAAACTGCAGAAATCAGGCAGAGCGACAAAACTGTTGCAAAAACCGGAATTTTGCCTACAAAAATACAGATCGCAATAAGCGGGAGGTTTATGAGAGCTATGTTGCGAAGCCCGGCAAGCTCTTCTTTGATGAAACGGGGATAAATCAGCTTTACTGAGAGGGTACCCAAAAGGGATGCAATGATAAGAAAAACATTGAGGAAATTTCCGAGCATCGGAGAAATGCTTTCGTAAGCTTCCATCAGCATTGTAGGTGCAAAATTTTTGATGCCGAGGCTTGCAACCGTCGTGACGATGAATGACGGAATGAGGAAAATAAGGCCTGCGCTGAAAAGAATTTTTTTTGTTGAAATATCACAAGTCTGAGAATGAACTGAAGGGAGATTGTCCTCATCCTCTTCCGCCAGCACCATCTTTGGCTTAATAAAATGATAAACAACGACAGTAGCAATTGTAAAAACAAAAAGGAGAATTGCCGAAAGAAGAAAGTTGTTCTGCCAATTTTTTATAAAGGCTGCGCTGATATAAGCGAGAGCAAGGCCGGACGAGGTTGAAAAGGATATGTAGAAAATCGCCTTTTTTCTGTATGATTTTTCAAGCTGAGAGGAGACGATTTTAAAAACAGCAGGCCAGATTCCGAACTGAATTGCGCCGTTGAATGTCCAGACAATTATCATAAGATAGTAGTTTTGGTTTAGGTAGATTATGAGATTTGAGATTGCCGCACCGAGAAGGCCTATGAGAAGAAGAACTTCGGGCGGATGTCGGTCTGAAAGACTTCCGCCAATGACCTGGAACGGAGCATAGGAAAGATAAAATGCTGCGGTGATAAGACCGGTTTGAGATTTTGTCATAATCCCTTCATTGACGATAGATGCCATAGCAGCAGAGTAACAATTTTTCGTCATATACACAACTGCGTACATAACCCAGATGAAAAGGAAAAGAAAGACGGTTGCCCTGTGGTCTGTCAGCTGCATGCGCTTCATGAATATATCAGCCCTTTGAAAGTAATTTAAATATATAAACAACCCTTATTCTAACTCCCAAAACGACATAAGTCAACAAAAATTTGTTTGTGGATTCGTTTAAGCTGTAAAGAAAAAAACGCCGGAAAGCAACAATTTTTGCGAATTAATTATTGTAAAATAATCATTAAAATAATCATTGCTCCGGGGAAAAGGTCTGCACCGTGGTCAAAGAGTGCCGCTTTTCCGTGTTGAAAAACGGCTTTTTTATTTTGCACCTTAATATATTTTTTGTTTTTTCCGAGATTTATTGCACAAAGAAGCTCTCCGCGAAAAAATGCATATAGACCGTCTTTCATATCAAAAAATTTAAAGATGGAAGTAAAGCTCGCCTTGTGCTCTGTGCGAATTCGGGAAAGCTTTTTATAAAATTCTAAAATTACGAGGTCCTCCTTGCCATACGGATATGTTTTTCTGCAATACGGGTCACGGAATCCGGAAAGCCCGACCTCATCCCCGTAGTATATGCAGGGAATTCCAGGTAGCGTAAATTGCAGAAAGGTTGCATATAAAAGCATTTCTCTTCCTTTAAGATATTCATTATGTGTCATAAGATATCTGCCCTTATCCCTATCTGCAACTTCATGCTCTACACCGAAGTAGGTTATCGCGCGCAGCGTGTCATGGGTTGAGATGCTGTTCATAAGGCATTGCAAAACCTCCGGCGGATAGTTTTCCATAACAGATAAAAGCCTGTCGTTAAAAAGTTTTTCGTCTCCGTATTTTACAAATTCCAGTATTGCGGTGCGCCACGGATAATTCATCACGCTATCCATTTGGCCGCCCAGGAGATATCGCCGCCTTTTGCCATATGCAATTTTGTTTGTTGCATCCTCCCAGACCTCTCCTATTATGAACGAGTCATCATTTTTGTTTTTTGAGGCTTGATAAAGGCGGTCCAGAAACTCGTCAGGAAGCTCGTCTGCAACGTCAAGCCGCCAACCGCTTGCACCAAGGCTTTGCCAATACTTGATTACGCCGTTTTCTCCGGTTATATATTCCAGGTATTCAGGATTTGTCTCGTTTACATTCGGAAGATTTTTAAACCCCCACCAGCTTTCGTATTTCTCGGGGTACTCTGAAAAGGTGTACCAGCTATAATACGGAGAGGCTTGGGAGTTATATGCACCCAAGCTTTCGTAATGCGAGTATTTATTAAAATATATGCTGTCGGCTCCCGTGTGACTGAAAACACCGTCAAGAATAATTCTGATTCCGGCATCCCTGCACCTTTTACAGAGCAGGGAAAAAAGCTCGTTCGTACCAAAATAAGGGTCAACTTTCATATAATCAGCCGTGCTGTATCTGTGATATTCGGGGCTCTCGAATATTGGGTTTAAATAGATAATATTAACTCCCAGCGTTTTGAGATAATCAATTTTTTCTATTATTCCATTGATGTTTCCGCAAAAATAATCGTTCGCCTTGTAGTCCGGTGTGTCGTATATAAATTCGGGAGTGGAGTACCAATCGTCGTGAATTTTTCGCACGTTTCGCGCAGGGAGAGGAGAGAAGCTTTCGCTTTTAGCGAATCTGTCCGGAAAAATCTGATACATTATTGAACCCTTCGCCCAGTCAGGCGTTTTAAAGCTCTTGTCATAGACCGTGAGCTGCCACTCGGGCAACCAGTCTTCAATTGCGGCGGCTCCGTTCTTTAAACCGATAAATTTTGTTCCCGAAGCTGTTTCGATTTCAAATCTGTAAAAATAAAGCCCGGGCGAGTTGAATGTAACCTCTGCGCTGAAAACCATAAGATCATCGCGCTCGTTGCTTATCGACATCGGGACATAGACTGACTTGTCAGAAGCATCTTTTCTGTAAATGAAGTTCACATCATAAAATATCTCATTATCACGAATAATATATAGGCAAAACCGTGCCCTTTGCTCGGTTGCTACTGCGCCAAATGGCTTTTTATAGGCTTCGGATTTTGAATCGTAAAAAACCTTAATCATATTAAAAACTCCAAAAATTAAATTAGAATAAATTACTGTCTGAAGAATTTTTCTCCGATAAGAAATTATAGCGAAAAATTAATATTTTTACACAAAAAATAAAAATATTTTTCGCCTGTAAGATAAAAAGGGAAAAGTACTGAAAATTGATAATCGGGAGAGCATTATGAAAAACAATCAAGCTGACAACAAAAATCTTGCCGAATACCTGTTCCATGAAGGAACAAATTATAAAGCATATGACTACCTCGGTGCGCATATTGATGGTAATATGTGCATATTCAGAGTGTGGGCACCAAATGCCCGAGAGGTGTACGTTACCGGAGCATTCAATTCGTGGGAGAAGTATGCTGACCGTGCTTACAGGATTACCGGTGGCGGGATATTTGAATGCATTATAGAAGGCGTTTCGGAATTTCACAGCTATAAATATATTATTATCACAAACGACGGGCGTGAACTTTACAAAGCCGACCCATATGGCTACCATTGCGAAACTCGCCCGGGAACAGCGTCAAAGGTTTATTCGCTTGACGGTTTTAAGTGGACGGATGAAAAGTGGATGAAGAAGCGGAAGGCTCCTTATAATGCACCTGCAAGTATATACGAAATGCACCTTGGCTCATGGAGAAAATATGCAGACGGAAATACGTTCAGCTATGAGAAGCTTGCCGAAGAAGTGGTCTTATATGTAAAGGAAATGGGGTTTACACATATTGAGCTTATGCCGGTGTCGGAATATCCCTATGATAAGTCATGGGGGTATCAGGTCACGGGCTATTTCGCACCAACAGCGAGATACGGGACACCAAAGGATTTTATGAAATTTGTTGATATTTGCCACGAAAACGAAATAGGTGTCATTCTTGATTGGGTTCCGGCTCATTTTCCGAAGGATGAGCAAGGGCTTTTTGAATTTGACGGAAGCTACTGCTATGAATATGCGGATGAGCTCAAACGTGAGCACCCTGATTGGGGAACTCGAATTTTTGATTACGGAAAAAATGAGGTACGTTGCTTTTTGATTTCAAACGCTTGCTATTGGCTTGATAAATACCATGTTGACGGTCTGCGTGTCGATGCGGTCGCGTCTATGCTTTATCTCGATTACGGAAAACAGGATGGAAACTGGAGAGCAAACGAATACGGGGGAAACGGCAATATGGAGGCAATGGAGTTTTTGCAAAGGTTAAATACAAGAGTCTTTTCCGAATACCCCGGCGTAATGATGATTGCCGAGGAATCAACGGCATGGCCAATGGTTACCTATCCTGCAAGCGAAGGCGGGCTTGGTTTTAACTACAAGTGGAATATGGGCTGGATGAATGACTCCATTAACTATATGAAGCAAGACCCGCTTTTTAGAAAAGGGGTTCACAATAACCTCACATTTTCTTTGACATATGCCTTTTCCGAGAACTTTATTCTTCCGCTTTCTCATGATGAGGTGGTGCACGGCAAGGGCTCACTTCTGTCAAAAATGCCGGGAGAGTATACCGACAAATTTGCAAATCTCAGAGCATACCTCGGGTATATGTATTCACATCCGGGAAAAAAGCTTTTGTTCATGGGCAGCGAGCTTGGGCAGTTCATTGAATGGAACGAAGAAAAAGAGCTTGATTGGAATTTGCTTGAATACGATGCGCATAAAAAGCATCAGAATTTTGTTTCACGGCTTAACTGGGTGTATAAAAGCTATTCTCCCCTATGGGAGCTTGATACAAGCTGGGATGGCTTTGATTGGGTGGCATTGGATGATGATAACAACAATATTATTTCGTTTATCAGGAAAGACAAGGCAGGAAACTTTATTCTGTCGGTCAGCAATTTTTCGGGCTTTACTCATGAGGACTATAAAATCGGAGTTCCTGCACGAGGTGTATATAACGAAATTTTCTCAACGGATGATGAGAATTTTGGCGGAAGCGGTATAAAAAACGGAAGGGTATATGCAAGAAAAGGGAATATGCACTCTCACGAGCAATATATTTCAATAAAAACCCCTGCGTTTTCAACGATATATTTCTATAAAAAAGCAAATAAGCCGAAGACAAATGAGGGATTGTAAATTTAAATACGTTTCATTTATATAATTTATGCATTGGAGGGAATCTAAATGGCGAAGAAGGAAATAATCGCAATGCTTTTGGCAGGAGGTCAGGGAAACCGCTTATATGTACTTACAAACCAACGCGCAAAGCCTGCAGTTCCGTTTGGCGGAAAGTACAGAATCATTGATTTCACGCTTTCTAACTGTACAAATTCAGGCATTGATACGGTTGGAGTTCTGACACAGTACAGGCCGCTTGAACTTAACTCCTACATTGGCAACGGGCAGCCATGGGACCTTGACAGAATGAATGGCGGGGTATATATTCTGCCACCATATACAGGTAGCTCAGCCTCATGGTACAAGGGCACGGCAAATGCAGTTTATCAGAACATAAACTTTATAGAGCAGCATGACCCGGAGTATGTGCTTCTTCTTTCGGGGGACCACGTATATAAGATGGATTATGCGAAAATGCTTGAATTTCATAAAAAGAAAAAAGCAGACGCAACCATTGCGGTTATGGATGTTCCGATTGAAGAGGCTTCAAGCTACGGCATTATGACTACAAATGAAGACTGTCTGATTTGCGGTTTTGAGGAAAAACCAAAGAATCCTAAATCCACAAAGGCATCTATGGGTGTATATATTTTCAACTGGGATAAGCTGAGAAAATATCTGATAGAAGATGAAATCAAGGGAGAGAAAACGTCGAACGACTTCGGGAAAAATATTATCCCATCAATGCTTGAAGATAATCAGCGCCTTTTTGCATATCATTTTGATGGCTACTGGAAGGATGTTGGAACAATAGACAATTTGTGGGAAGCTAATATGGATTTTTTAAACCCAAGCGTTGCAATAAATATCAGAGACCCATTATGGAAGATTTATTCCCGCCATGATGTCGTAACTCCGCATTACATTGATAAAAATGCGGAAATTATAAATTCAATGGTAACAGAAGACTGCTACGTAAACGGCAGGCTTAATTACTCAATTCTATTTTCAAATGTCGAGGTTCAGAAAGATGCGGAGGTTGAATACTCGGTTATTATGAGCAATGCAAAAATCGGCAAGGGAGCAAAGGTGCACTACGCTATTGTTGCAGATGATGCCGTCATTGAGGATGGCGCGGTTGTAGGCGCAGCTCCTGAGAAGCTGTCCGATTCAGAGCAATGGGGAATCGCAGTAGTAGGGCAGGGCGCGTGCATTAAATCGGGCAGGGTAGTTTCCCCGAGGGAAATGGTCGAGCCGAACAGCGGAAGGGAGTAGGAGGGAATATTATGAATGCTTTTTGCATCTTGTTTTCGGATAGCTATGAAAAAATAGATTTGAACGAGCTCACTGATAACAGAACTCTGGCATCAATTCCCTTTGGTGCAAGATACAGACTCGTTGATTTCATATTGTCATCACTTGTCGGCGCAAATGTAAATAATATAGGAATTGTCACAAGAAACAATTACGGCTCTCTTATGGAGCATGTAGGTTGGGGAAAAGATTGGGACTTAAACCGAAAAAACAGCGGTATAAAGTTTCTCACTCCGTTTTTGATAGATACGAGAACGGCCCCAATCGCAAATAAATTTGAAGCGCTCGACAGTGTTATGAATTTTATCAGGAAGTCTATTCCCGAATATTGCATCTTGTGCGATGCAAACATTGTAATGAACGTGGATCTAAAAAAATTTATGGAATATCACGCAGAGAAGCAGGCTGATATCACAATCGCATACAAAAACATGAAATCTGCCGCCCGGGAGCTTGAAATAATGCTTGATGAACAAGGCAGAGTTGTTGATACCTTGTATCATCAGTATGTTCGCAAAGAGGAAAAGGATATACAGTTAGACATAATCATGCTGAAAAAGGAGCTTTTGATTTCTTTGATAGAAAAGGGCATTACTTACGGCTGGCACTCCTTGAAGAAAAATGTCATAGCACACGGATTTAAAGAGTACAGAATATACGGCTATAAGGTTGAGGGGTATATTTCCGTCATAAAGAGCGTAGAGGATTTTTACAGAACGAATATGGAGCTGCTTCGTAAAGATGTTCGGCTTGAACTGTTTAATGGAAAAAACCGAATTCTCACGCGAATTAAAGATTCTGTTCCTACAATGTACGGTGAAAATGCAAGAATTACAAACTCGCTGATTGCAGACGGTTCAAGTATTGATGGTGAGGTGGAAAACTGTATTGTTTTCCGCGATGTCAGGATAAAAAAGGGCGCATCTGTTAAAAACTCCATTATTATGCAGGGAACGGTGATTGAAGAAAACACTGCGCTTTCATCGGTTATCACGGATAAGGACGTAGTAATCGGTGCGGGAAAGTTTCTTGCAGGAACAAAAACTGCACCATATATAATAAACAAAGGCAAAACAGTATAAAATGAACAATACAGAGATTGTTTTACAATATTGCATATGAATAAGGGGAAAAATATGAAAGTTTTATTTGCGGCAGCAGAGGCATCTCCATTTATAAAAGTGGGAGGCCTTGGCGATGTGATGGGTGGGCTTCCGAAGGAGCTTGTTAAAAAAGGGATTGATGCAAGAGTTATTTTGCCGCTCTATTCTGCAATTTCTTCGGAAATGAGAGAAAAAATTAAATATATCACCAATATAAACGTGTCTAACAGTTGGCGAAACAGCTATTGTGGCATTTTTACCGCAATTCACGACGATGTGACATACTATTTCATCGATAATGAGCAGTATTTTAAAAGAGACAAAATATACGGAGAATATGATGACGGGGAGATTTTTGCCTTTTTTTCAAGAGCGGTGCTTGAAGTCCTTCCGCAAATCGGATTCATTCCAGACATTATAAACGCAAACGATTGGCATACTGCAATTATACCCGTGTATCTGAACGCGTTTTACAGAAACCGTGATGAATACCGCTTTATTAAAACGGTCCTGTCCATTCACAATATTGAATTTCAGGGCAAGTTTGACCCATATATTTTAGGCCAGCTTTTCGGGCTCGATTTGGCGAATAAGCCGATTATGATGTATGACGGTGACGTAAATGTTCTCAAAGGGGGAATAGAGGCCTGTGATATGGTTTCGACAGTAAGCAGGAGTTATGCAAATGAAATTCTCGGAGAAGAACAGTCCTTCGGGCTTCATAATATACTCAATGCAAGAAGCTGGAAGCTTCGAGGAATTATAAATGGCATTGATACGTCTGTTTTCAATCCTGAGACCGATAAGCATATAAAAACAAAGTACAACGCTTCTACTTTGAGAAACAAACACCATAATAAGCTCTCTCTGCAAAAAAGCATGGCCTTGGAAAGTGATACGGGAGTTCCCGTAATCGGCATGGTAACGAGGCTTACAAAGCAGAAAGGATTTGATTTGTTCTATGACGTGATGGGCGAAATCTCAGAGCTGCCGATTCAGATTATCGTGCTCGGAACAGGAGCACCGGAATATGAAAACATGATGCATATGTGGGAGAATCAGAGATATGATAAGGTTCGGGGCGTCGTTAAATTCTCGCAGGAAACAGCATCTCAGATTTATGCCGGAGCGGATATGCTGCTTATGCCGTCAAAATCAGAGCCCTGCGGGCTTTCTCAGATGATTGCGATGCGCTACGGAACAATACCGATAGTTCATGCGGTAGGCGGTTTAAAGGATACGGTTTCTGCATATAATCCGGAGACGAAAGAGGGAAGTGGCATAACCTTCCAAAGCTACAATCCTTATGATATGCTCGATGCAATAAAACGCGCCGTAGCACTCTATAACAGCAAGGCTGACTGGCTTCAAATCAGGAAAAACGCAATGAGCAAAGACGTCAGCTGGAACCACCCCGCAGATGAATATATTGCAATGTATGAAGAGATATTGCACGAAAGGAAGAGATAAGATGGCAAACATCACAGCGAAAGAGTTTAAAGAAAAAATTGAAAAATACATGGAAATAAACTTTGGAAGTGATATGGAAAGTGGCAACAAACGTCAGATTTATCAAGCAGTTCTCGGTACCACCAATGAGGTGCTTGCAGAGAAAAAGTATAAGTTTAACAAAAAGGTCAAAGCCGAAGGTGCAAAGCATGTCTACTATATGTCGATGGAGTTTCTCGTCGGCACTTCACTTAGGAACAACCTTTGGAATTTGGGCATAGAGACTGAAATTGGGGCGATGCTTGCAGAGTCAGGATACGACATAGAGGAGCTTTATGAAATGGAGCCCGATGCAGGGCTTGGTAATGGTGGGCTTGGGCGTCTCGCCTCGTGTTATATGGATTCTTTGACGAGCTTGTCCTATCCGGCGACGGGCTTTTCGATCAAATACGATTTTGGAATCTTCAAGCAAGTTATAGCAGACGGCTGGCAAACGGAATTTCCTGACGACTGGCTCGAAATGGGAGAATATTGGCTTATTCCGCGATATGACGAGGCTGTTGAGGTAAGATTCTTTGGCGAGATTCACGAAAACTGGACAGACGGTGGTCTTAAAACAGAGCACACAAACTATGTACCAATAACTGCAACTCCATACGATTTGCTCATTTCGGGATATGATACCGATGCCGTGAACACATTAAGGCTTTGGGGCGCGAAGAGTAAGCAGGGCTTTGATATGGATCTTTTTGCACAGGGTGAGCACGGCAAGGCCTCGGAAAAGGAAACTATCGCAAGCTCTATTTCGAAGATTCTTTATCCTGCGGATGATAATTATAACGGAAAGTCGCTCCGCATAAAACAGCAATATTTCTTTGTAAGTGCTTCTTTGCAGCAGATAACAAAGAATCACTTTGCTGAATATGCAACCTTTGATAACCTTCCGGAAAAGGTTGTTATTCATATCAATGATACGCACCCGTCTCTCTGTGTTCCCGAGCTTATGAGAATACTCATGGATGATTACGGATATCTGTGGGACAGGGCATGGGAAATATGCACAAAAACACTTGCTTATACTAACCATACCGTAATGAGCGAGGCTCTTGAAAAATGGTCGGTTGAGCTTATAAAAACGCATCTTCCCAGAATCTACACAATAATCGAAGAAATCAACCGCCGCTTCTGCAATATGATTTTTAAAAATCATAATGAATACGCAGTTAACCTAAATCAGATGTCGATTATCTCAGACGGTATGGTTAAAATGGCAAACCTTTGTATGGTGAGCTGTTACAGTGTCAACGGCGTTTCAAAGCTTCATTCGGAAATTTTGAAACAGGACACCTTCAAGGAATTTCACAGCGTATTCCCGCAAAAGCTCACAAATGTCACAAACGGCATCGCCCACAGAAGATGGTTGTGCCAGGCAAACCCGCCACTGTGTGAGCTTCTGAAAGAAAAAATCGGAGCGGGATTTGAGCATGAACTTTCGCAGATTGCAAAGTTCAACGATTTTTATGATGATAAAGAGGTGTTGGAGCGCCTTCGAAAAATCAAATTTGAAAATAAAAAGCGTCTTGCGGATTATATCGCAAGGACAAACGGAATAACGGTTAATTGCGACTCAATATTTGATGTTCAGGTGAAGCGCCTGCATGAATATAAGCGACAGCTTTTAAACGCCCTTCATATAATTTATTTATACAGAAAAATTAAGTTTGAGGGACTGAAGCCGCAGCCAAAGACGTTTATTTTTGCTGCAAAGGCGTCCAAGGGTTATTATATGGCGAAGGAAATAATCCGTATGATATGCGCATTGTCGGAGATGATTGAAAAGGATGCCGATGTCCGCCGGTATATCAAAGTCGTATTTATCGCCGATTATCGAGTATCGCTTGCTGAAATAATTATTCCGGCAGCAGATATAAGCGAACAGATTTCTCAGGCGGGAAAAGAAGCCTCCGGAACCGGAAACATGAAGCTTATGATAAACGGCGCGGTGACCTGCGGAACAATGGACGGCGCGAATGTTGAAATTTATGAATCTGTCGGAGCTGAAAATATCTTCATTTTCGGGCTTACCACACCGCAAGTAAATGAGCTTTACAGAATGGGATACAGACCTCGAAGCTATTATGATAACGACAAAGATATCAGGGATGTCCTTGAATTTATTAAAAATGGTGGCATAAACGGTCAGAATTTTGACAATATCTACAATAATCTCTTCAATAACGATCCGTTTATGTGTCTTGCAGATTTCAAGGCATACTGCGAAATTCACGACAAGATTGACAGTGTTTATGCAGATAAAGAGGCTTTTTCGAAAATGTCACTCAGAAATATCGCAAATGCCGGTATGTTTGCGGCTGACAGAAGTATACAAGAATATGCTCAAAATATCTGGCATGTAAAACCCGTGAAATAAGAGGTAGGGTATGGAAAGAAAAAGCGGAGTTTTGATGCACGTATCCTCGTTGCACGGCGACTATTCTATTGGCAGCTTCGGGCGCGCGGCAAAGGAATTTATTGATTTTCTTGCCGAGTGCAGATTTTCATACTGGCAGGTGTTGCCCTTTTGTATGGCGGACGATTGCAATTCGCCGTATCAGTCATATTCGACGTTTGCAGGCAATCCCTACTTTGTGGATGTTGAGCTGCTAAAGGAAAAAGGGCTCGTTGCACAGGAAGAGTCGGAGCAGATACGACAGGAGCAGCCGTACAGTGTAGAGTATGCCAAGCTCTTTCATACGAGATTTGACTTTTTGAAGCAAGTTTCAAAGCGCGTCGGGTATCGGAATGAAATTGAAGTGTTCATAAATGAAAATCCGTACATTGAGCAATTTTGCAGGTTCATGGCACTTAAAGACTCAAACGGAAACAAGCCATGGCGAGAGTGGGAAACCGAAGCATTCGATGAAGAAACTTTCTTTATGTGGAAGTTCGTTCAGTATGAATTTTTTGAGCAATGGGCACAGATAAAGAAATATGCAAATTCCAAGGGTATTAAGATTATCGGCGACATTCCCATTTATGTATCCTTTGACAGCTCAGACGTCTGGGCAAGTAAAGACCAATTTCTCCTTGATGAAAATGATTTTCCGAAGTGTGTTGCAGGAGTTCCGCCTGACTACTTCTCCCAAGACGGTCAGCTTTGGGGTAATCCCCTCTATGATTGGGATGCGATGAGAAAGAACGGATACACATGGTGGACCGACAGAATCAAGCATATGACAAGTATGTTTGACGGCGTGCGTATCGACCATTTCAGGGGGATTGAATCCTACTGGGCTGTTCCTTATGGCGAAAAGACCGCGGTAAGAGGGGAGTGGCTCAAAGGTCCGGGGATGGAGCTTGTGAATAAAATTACCGAAGCTGCGGGAGATAGGCTCGTTATTGCGGAGGACTTGGGAGAGATTACGCCTGAGGTTCGGCAGCTTGTCCGAGACAGCGGATATCCCGGAATCAGAGTTTTTCAGTTTGGATTTCTCGGGGATTACGATAATCCGCATATACCGCATAATTATTCAAATAATTGTGTTGCATATACAGGAACTCACGATAATAACACGCTCTTGGGCTTTTTGTGGGAGCTTGACAGTGACAATAAAAGGCGTATGCTCGAATATTGCAATTATCACTCTGCCGACTGGGAAAAAGGCATTGACAGTATTTTGAGAACAATTTTTGCAAGCTGTGCAGGTATTGTAATTCTGCCGATTCAGGATTTGCTGGGTTACGGCTCGGATACGCGCATCAATATTCCGGGAAAGAGTGACGGAAACTGGCAGTTTCGTATAACGAAGGAGCAGCTTGCAAGCATTGATAAGAACAAGTTCCGGCATTTCAATGAGCTGTATAAAAGGGCATAGAACACCTTGATAAAAACTCGTTAAACTGTTTTGTTGAAGTTTTTCTTCGGCTTTGCAGGTGCATAGATCCTTCTCCCAAATCATATAAATATGATATGGGAGGAGGATTTTTGTGGCAAAAACGTATATTGAAGAGCGAGCGATAGAGCTTGCGCATTACGTAATCGAAAATAAAAGCACGGTAAGGGAAACAGCAAAGAAGTTTTACATATCGAAATCAACCGTGCATAAAG
>JAZRPO010000027.1:0-33934 GCA_045649265.1 Eubacteriales bacterium | reverse complement strand
ATCGTTTATACCGTCACCGACCATGCAAACTTTCTTGCCCTGTGCCTTGAGCTTCTGGATTTCGGAAGCTTTTTCATTCGGTTTGATGTCGCTGATGACGTTTGAAATTAAAAGCTGAGATGCAACAGTTTTTGCAGTTTTCTCATTATCTCCGGTCAACATATAAATCTCTATTTCGCGCTCCGAAAGCTGCTTTATTGCACTTGCGGCGCTCGGCTGTGGAGCATCGGTAACCGAGATTATACCTAATGTCTTCTCATCGTCAGAAACAAAAACAGTGGTCTTTCCTTTTTCTGAAAGCGAGTCCGCAATGTTGGAAAAGCGCCCGGTGCTTTTTACAAAGCTACGGTTCCCAACATAAATCCTGCGGTTGCCGACTACTGCCGAAACTCCGGAGCCAACGGAATATTCAAAAGCGGCCGCTGTAGGAAGCTTAATTCCTGCTTCTTCTGCATACGAAACGATTGCTTTTCCGATAAGATGCTCGGACGATAGCTCACAAGCTGCGGCAAGCGCCAGAAGCTCGTTTTGAGGTATATCCGATTCTATGTCCGTAACAACAGGCTTGCCAAGTGTTAATGTGCCGGTTTTGTTAAAAACAACACACGTTGTTTTTGAAGCGTGTTCAAGCGCCTCACCGTTTCGGAAGAGGATTCCGTGCTCTGCTGCAACGCCCGTTCCGCACATTACGGCAACAGGGGTAGCGAGCCCTAAAGCACATGGGCAGGAGATTACTAAAACGGAAATAAATACTGAAAGGATAAATTCGAAGTCCTTTCCTGCGAAATACCAGCAAAGCGCCGCAAGCAATGCTATTCCCATTACCACGGGAACAAAATATCCCGCAACAGTGTCAGCGAGGCGGGCGATAGGTGTTTTTGTCGCCTGAGCTTCGGAGACGGTTTTAATAATGCTTGCAAGTGTTGTATCCTCACCAACTCGCAAAGCGTTAAATCTTATAAAACCGTTTGAGTTAATGCAACCGCCGATTACTTCATCACCAACAGTTTTTGAAACAGGCATACTCTCTCCGGTTATCATGCTCTCATCAAACTCAGCTGTGCCAAAGGTTATAATACCGTCAACAGGAACTTTTTCTCCGGGGCGAACGATTACGGTATCTCCGATGCTGATATCTTTGACATAAACCTGAACTTCAACTCCATTACGGAGAATTGTTGCATTGTCAGGGACCAGCGAAACTAATTTTCTTACAGCATCGGAAGTTTTTTTTGTAGCGCGCTTTTCAAGAAACTTGCCGAGCATAACAAGCGCAATAATCATCGATGCCGATTCAAAGTATAAACCGTGAACGGCATGAGTATTTCCTTGAAAAACCAAAACTGTCGAATAGAGACTGTAAAGAATTGATGCAAGAGTTCCTGTCGCAACAAGAGTGTCCATATTCGGATTTTTGCGAAAAAGCGCCGCAAATCCGGAGGTGTAGAATCTGAAACCGCATATTATAACAGGAATAATTAAGATAATCTGTGTGGAGGTGAGAACTTTCGGGTTTGCAAGAAAAGGAGGAAGGCTGAAAATGCCGAGCATGGGCCCCATTGCAATTATGAAGAGCACAGCAGCAAAAAAAACGGAGATAATAAGCTTTACCTTTTCGGCAAAAAGCTTGTCATTTTTTTCTTCCTCGTCGTGTACCGCGGGAAGTGAGGCTTTGTAGCCAAGGGAATTGATTGTTTTAATTATATCTTTATCTGAAAGAGCAGTATCGTCATATATGACGCAGGCGCTTTCGTTTGCAAGGTTAACGGAAACCGACTGTACGGCGGCAAGCTTTGTAACATTGACCTCAACATTTCTTACACAAGCGGCACAATGCATGCCCGAAACGTTCAAAACTGTTTTCTTGATACCCAAAATATCACCTCATAAAATTTGTATAATATTTACATATTTTGTACATAATAGCAATACCTAAACAAAAATAGAAAGGAAATATAAGATGAAATTAAATGGAACAGAAACCCTTATAAACCTTGCACGTTCATTTGCGGGAGAATCTCAGGCGAGGGGCAGATATCACTTTTATGCGGGAAAGCTTCGAAAAGAAGGGCACGAGGCGCTCTATCGCACACTGACTGAGATTGAAAACAACGAGCTTGCTCATAGTAAGGTTTTCATGAACTTCCTCACGGATAACCCCGAACTTGGCTTTGAAAACATAGATATTGATGCAGGCTATCCTTATGTTCTTGGAGATGTTCTGACAAACTTAAAGGCTGCCGCACACGGAGAAAACGACGAAGCGACGGTTATTTATCCGAAATTTGCACAGATTGCAAAGGAAGAGGGGTTTCCTGAAATTGCAGCAACCTATGAAATGATTGCAAAGGTAGAAGCTGAGCATGAAAAGATGTTTACAAAGATGTTTGAACACATATCAAACGGAACCTTGTATAAGAGAAATGAACCCGTGAAATGGAAATGTGAGAATTGCGGGTTTGAATACACTTCGGAAAACGCAATGGAAGTTTGCCCGCTCTGCAAGCATACTATAGGGTATATGCGAAGCTCACTTTAATGAAAGCATCGGCTGTGATTAATTTCACAGCCGATATATTTTTTGCTATTTTACAATACTTCTTGCTTCGAGGTAGAAACGCTTATCCCACGCGTGCCCCATTGAAAAGGCTTTTCGAGGCAAAACACCGTCTCGGATAACTGTGGGGAAGAGGTCATCCTTGGCGATTGTCGGGAGGAGAAATCCTGCGTTTCCTTCTTCGCTTCCGAGGCGCTTCACAACATCGTCGCCGTGGATGTAATCAACTCTGCCTCCGTTCTCACGGAGATATTCATCTATGAACTTTTGAAGAGAGCCTACTGTGAGGTTGGATTTCGGGTTTTTGATGCCGATTCGGCGGATGCCTTGTGATGTTACCATATCAAATGTCTGCTCAGCATCATCTGAAAGCTCGTAGTATTTTTCAAGTGCAGCATAAAAAGCATTTGCATCAATGTCAAAAACAACCCTGTGAATAGGTTCAAATTCCAGAGCAGAGTCGTGAAGATTAACAAGCTCACAAAGTGCATAGCGAGCGGGGTGGTCTTCACATCCGGAGGGAGACAGCGTTTCTTTTATGCGCCTCCAACACTCTTTTGCAGTTGCAAGCGAATGGTTGCCGTCACCGACTGCAAACTGCAAAACTCCGCGCCCTGAAACAGAATACTTTTCATTAAAAATTTCTTCGTCTGCAAGACGGGCGAGAGCAGCATCAATTTGCTTTTCTTCTGCCTGATTTACAAAATATCCTTTAATTGAGCCTGAGTTCTGCATAAGCTCAAAGTCATAAGCCTTATCGAAAGAAGAACACGCTGCGGACAACGGCTCGATAACGCTCTTTTCTCTGTCGTCAATCAGGAGCATTATGTGAGGAAGCTCAAGCGCTGCATTTTCACGGATTTTAACACGCGGAGGGATGCGTTCAAGAACAGTGCCCTCTGTGGCACGGATTTTGGACTGTGAGCCGGGCATATAGTCATACTCTTCAAGGTCGACAATTCCCATAAGACCGTGGCGAACCTTGCCGTCACGCTGGGTACGCTCAACGTATATGTATTTTGAAGAAGGAGAGCTAAAAACACCATCGCGGAGATATGAAAGCATAGTGGAATTAATCTGTTTTATTCTTTCGGCCGGATCGCCGGCTTCAAGATAGATTTCGGGGAAGGTTAGATTAAGTGTTGACGGTGAATCATCGATGAAATCAGAAATTGCGCTCCAATATTCAGGCTCTGAGGTGAATTGGTCGCAAGCGACAACACTCCACTTGGTCATATCTGTTCCGAGTTTAGGAAGAAGAACACTTCCTGGTGAAAAAACACGTGAATTCATTTTGTCCCCTCTTTTTAATAGAAAAATTTACTATGTAATTATACATTACGACCTTGAAATAAGTCAAGAGAAAAGGCAAAAGACAAATCTGTTTTAAACGTGCCGGATTTGATAAAAAGACTTGACATTTGTCGTTTTTAGGCATAGAATATATTATAATTGAAAATGTAACGCGATGATGGAACCAAGTAGGCACAATACAGGTTTCAAAGAGAGCTGTCGGTTGCTGCGAGACAGTGAAAGCTCTTGTGCTGAATACCTTTCGGAGCGGCTTTGCAGAAATTCAAAGTAGGCAAAGACGGGGGAGCCCGATACAGCTTATGAGTCTGATAGGACTCACTGAGGCCGTGTGTTTGCGCGGTAAATTGAGGTGGTACCACGGAATTTTTTCGTCCTCTGCTTATTCTCGGGCAGAGGATGTTTTGTTTTCTGCTGAATAACATTAAAAGGAGAATTCAAAATGGTAATTACTGACTTTTTGGAAAAAAACTCGCGGCTGTACGGTTCTGAGGTTGCGCTCGTAGAGCTTAACCCGTCAGAAGAGCGTGACAGTGCGGTGACTTGGTGGGATTTTAACCTTATCGAAAGTGCGGTGGATGGTGCACCGTATCGGAGAGAGCTTACATGGAAGGATTTTGACCGCAGAGCCAATCGCTTTGCGAATCTTCTTCTTAGCCGTGGTCTTAAAAAGGGCACAAAAGTTGGTATCCTTCTGATGAATTGTATTGAATGGCTGCCGTTGTATTTTGGAATCTTAAAGGCCGGTTGCATTGCAGTCCCGATGAATTTCAGATTCTCAGGGGAAGAGATTAAATACTGCCTTGAACTTGCTGATGTCGAGGTTCTTGTTTTCGGTCCCGAGTTTATAAGCCGCATGGAGGTTGTAAGGCGCGAAGATATAATAACAAAAACCTATTTCTTTGTTGGTAATGATGGTCCGGATTATAGCGAAGACTGCCTTAAACTTATGAACTTCTGCTCATCAAGCGCCCCTCCGGTTGCTCTTGATGAGGAGGATTTTGCCGCGATATATTTTTCCTCCGGCACAACGGGCTTTCCGAAAGCAATTCTTCATAATCACAAGGCTCTCGTTTCTTCGTGCAAAACAGAACAAAAGCACCATTCGCAGTCAAGAGACGATGTCTTTTTGTGTATTCCTCCGCTTTATCACACGGGAGCGAAAATGCATTGGTTCGGTTCTCTCCTTGCGGGAAGCCGTGCAGTTCTTTTAAGAGGTGTAAAGCCTGAATGGATTCTGAGGGCGGTCACAGAAGAAAGTTGCACGATAGTCTGGCTTCTTGTTCCGTGGGCGCAGGATCTTCTCGATGCTATTGAATCAGGTGCGGTAGATATGTCAAAGTATAAGCTTGATCAGTGGCGTCTTATGCATATAGGCGCTCAGCCTGTGCCGCCAAGCCTCATTCATCGCTGGTTGAAGGTTTTTCCGCATCATCAGTATGACACGAATTATGGTTTATCCGAATCGATTGGTCCGGGATGCGTCCATCTTGGCGTAGAGAACGTACATAAAGTTGGAGCGATCGGCCGTGCAGGATACGGCTGGCAGACAGAGATTGTCGACGAAGCCGGAAACGAAGTAAAACCCGGTGAGGTTGGTGAGCTTATAGTCCGTGGAGACGGTGTTATGCTCTGCTACTATAAAAACCCCGAGGCAACTGCAGAGGTATTAAAAGACGGTTGGCTGTATACAGGGGATATGGCGAGAGAGGATGAAGATGGCTTTATCTATCTCGTTGACAGAAAAAAGGATGTTGTTATTTCGGGTGGAGAAAACCTCTATCCGGTTCAGATTGAGGATTTTCTCCGTGGATACGACAAGATTAAAGATGTTGCGGTTATAGGGCTTCCCGATGCAAGGCTCGGCGAGATATGCGCGGCAATTATCGAAATCAAGGAGGGCATCAGCTGCACAGAGGAGGAAATTAATAAGTTCTGTGAAAGCCTTCCGCGATACAAGCGTCCGAGAAAAATCTTCTTTGAAGCGGTTCCGAGAAATGCGACAGGAAAAATTGAGAAGCCAGCCCTGCGAGAAAAGTATTGCCATGGTCGCCTTGTTGAAGCACAAGTTAATGGTTAAGAAGAATCAGAAGTGAGGTAAACGGATATGGATTTGGCGATTAAACTCGGAATGCTTTTTGTGTTCTTTGGCGTTATGATTGGTGTGGGGATTTATTGCCGCAAGCACGCAACTAACGTTGACGGATTTGTGCTTGGTGGGAGAAATGTAGGACCATGGCTCACAGCATTTGCGTATGGCACGTCCTATTTCTCAGCAGTTGTTTTTGTTGGATATGCAGGTCAGTTTGGGTGGAAGTACGGTATTGCCGCTACATGGGCAGGAATCGGAAATGCGTTTTTGGGCTCGCTCCTTGCATGGGCAATTCTCGGAAGAAGAACCCGTGTTATGACACAGCATTTAAACAGCGCAACGATGCCGCAGTTCTTTGAAAACCGCTTTGACAGCAAAGCTCTTAAAATAGCGGCATCTGCTATTATCTTTATATTTCTTATCCCATACACTGCGTCTCTATATAACGGGCTTAGTCGTCTTTTCGAAATGGCTTTTGAAGTTGACTACGCAGTGTGTGTAATCGTAATGGCTATTCTCACTGCTGTATATGTAATTGCCGGCGGATATATGGCTGCTGCAATCAATGATTTTATTCAGGGGATCATAATGATAGGTGGAATAATTGCAGTGATTGCAGTGGTTTTGAACGGTCAGGGAGGATTCCTTGCTGCTCTTGATAAGCTTGGTCAGGTAAGTGACCCTGCGGTTTCCGAAACTCCGGGTGTGTTTAATTCGTTCTTCGGTCCTGACCCGATAAATCTTCTTGGAGTTGTTTTGCTTACCTCGCTGGGAACGTGGGGGTTACCACAGATGGTTCAGAAGTTCTACGCAATCAAGAGTGAAAAGGCAATAAATAAAGGTATGATAATTTCCACAATTTTTGCTCTAGTTGTTGCGGGCGGTTGTTATTTTCTTGGTGGCTTCGGGCGCTTATTCTCCGATAAGATTGATATCGCAACAGAAGGGTATGACTCTATAATTCCAACAATGCTCTCAGAGCTGTCTCCGATTTTGATTGCTATTGTCGTCGTTCTTGTTCTTTCGGCATCAATGTCAACGCTTTCATCGCTTGTTCTTACATCAAGCTCAACGCTTACACTTGACTTCTTGAAGGGAAGCATCGTAAAAGATATGAAGGAAAAGACGCAGCTTCTTACGATGCGGATTCTCATAGCCGTGTTTATAGCTATATCGGCAATTATCGCGATTTTGCAGTACAAATCAAACGTAATATTTATCGCACAGCTCATGGGCGTTTCCTGGGGAGCTCTTGCAGGGGCGTTTCTTGCGCCTTTCCTGTACGGACTTTATTGGAAGCGTACAACAAGCGCATCGGTTTGGACAAGCTTCATTTTCTCGACTGTCGTTATGATAGCTAATATTTTCTTTAAACCGTATTTTCCGACACTCCTGCAATTACCGATTAATGCAGGCGCGTTTTGTATGCTTGCAGGGCTTGTAATAGTTCCGGTTGTGAGCTTGATTTCAAAAGCTCCGAAAAAGGATGTTATAGATAATGCATTTTCGTGCTATGAAAAGAAGGTTCTCGTCTCTCAAAAGGAATCTATCGGCGAGGTTGTTAATAATTAAGGAGGAAGAGATATGAAAAAGCTTATGCTCGGCAACGAAGCAGTTGCCAGAGGGTTATACGAAGCTGGTTGCAGCTTTGTTTCAAGCTATCCGGGCACACCAAGCACGGAGATAACCGAGGCAGTTGCAAAATACAAGGAAGTCTATGCTGAATGGGCGCCTAATGAAAAAGTAGCAATGGAGGCAGCTTTTGGTGCAGCGCTTGCAGGGAAGAGAAGCTTCTGTGGAATGAAGCACGTGGGGCTTAACGTTGCAGCAGACCCGCTCTTCACAATTGCTTATACAGGCGTAAACGCAGGTATGGTAATCGGTGTTGCGGATGATGCAGGGATGCATAGCTCACAGAATGAGCAGGATTCCCGCCATTACGCAAAAGCTTCAAAAGTTCCGATGCTCGAACCGGCAGACTCAAAAGAAGCGCTTGAATTTACAAAGATTGCATTTGAATTGTCGGAAAAGTTTGATACTCCTGTTTTTATAAAAATGTGCACTCGTGTTTCTCACTCTCAGAGCATAGTTGAAGAGTCTGAGCGAACAGAGGTAAAGAAGACTTACGAAAAGAATGCGGCGAAATACATAATGATGCCGGGAAATGCAAAGCTCCGCCATCCGATAGTTGAGGAGAGAACAAAAGCGCTCTCCGAATATGCTGAAACCGCTCCGTTTAACGTTTTGGAAAGTGGCACCGACAGCAGCGTAGGTATCATAACTTCGTCCACTTCTTACCAGTACGTGAAGGAAGTTTTTGGCGATACATACCCGGTTTATAAGCTCGGTATGATATGGCCTCTTCCGGAGAAGAGCATAATGAAATTTTCCGAAACAGTAAAAAAGCTTGTGGTAGTTGAAGAGCTTGAAGGCTTTATTGAAAGCCATTGCAGAAATCTCGGTCTTGAAGTTTGCGGAAAAGAGAGCTTTTCTTGCATTGGTGAGCTCAGCCAGAATCTTGTGGCAAAGGGCTTTGGAAAAGAAGAAGGCTGCGGAATCGCAATTTCTGAAAAAATTCCTGCGCGTCCTCCGGTTATGTGTGCAGGTTGTCCGCACAGAGGCCTATTCTATACTCTTGCAAAGAATAAAATTACAGTTATGGGAGATATTGGCTGCTATACGCTGGGTGCGGTTCCGCCGCTCTCAGCTCTTGATTCAACCATTTGTATGGGTGCATCAATCTCATCTCTTCATGGCTTTAATAAAGCGAACGAAGGTGAAAGCGATGGAAAGAGCGTAGCAGTTATCGGCGACTCAACCTTTATGCATTCAGGTATGACCGGACTTGTGAATATTGCATACAACGCATCAAATTCAACCGTCATTATTCTTGATAATTCCATTACCGGAATGACAGGGCATCAGCAGAACCCAACAACGGGATATAACTTAAAAGGGGATCCTGCCTCTAAAATTGACCTTGAAACGCTCTGCAAGGGTCTGGGAATTTCCAGAGTCCGCGTAGTTGACCCATACGACCTTTCAGAGTGCGAAACGGTCATTAAACAAGAGCTTGATGCAAATGAACCTTCGGTTATAATTTCTCGCCGCCCGTGTGCGCTTCTTAAATATGTTAAACATAATAAGCCGCTTGTAGTTTCAACTGATAAGTGCAAAGGCTGCAAAATGTGTATGAAAATTGGCTGTCCTGCAATAAGCATGGAAAACGGAAAAGCGAAGATAGATAATACACTTTGCACAGGCTGCGGAGTTTGTGAACAGCTTTGCAAGTTTGATGCGCTTCATGCGCCTGTGGAGGAATAAGCTATGAAGACTAAAAATGTAATGATTGTTGGCGTAGGAGGGCAGGGTAGCCTTCTGGCATCCAAGCTTCTCGGAAGACTGCTTCTTAAAAAAGGTTACGATATCAAGGTTTCTGAGGTTCACGGTATGAGCCAGCGTGGCGGAAGCGTTGTAACCTATGTTCGCTATGGTGACAAAGTTTATTCTCCGATAATTGACAAGGGTGAGGCTGATTTTATAGTGTCCTTCGAGCTTCTTGAAGCTGCACGCTGGACAGAATTTTTAAAACCTGATGGAAAAATTATTTCAAACACACAGCAAATCAACCCTATGCCGGTTATAACAGGTATTGCAGAGTATCCTTCTTCACTTGTGGAAAAAATCAAAGCTGCGGGTATTGATATTGACGCATTTGATGCGCTTGCACTTGCTGAGCAGGCCGGAACGTCAAAGGCAGTAAATCTCGTCCTTATCGGAAAGCTTTCAAACTATTTCGATGCAACCGAAGAGGAATGGATTTCGGCAATCGAAGAAAGTGTGCCGGAAAGATTCCTCGAACTTAACAAGAAAGCATTTTTCCTGGGAAGGAATCACAAATAAGGAGACGTAAAATGCAAAAGTACTATCAGCCGGAAATTGAAACGGCATCTTACGAACAAATTCGCCAGTGGCAGAATGAGCGTCTTATCGCGCAGGTATCGCATGTCTGGAACAATGTTCCTTATTACAGAAATAAAATGGAGGAAAAGGGGGTCACTCCGGACGATATAAAAAGTGTTGATGATCTCCATAAGCTTCCGTTTCTTACAAAGGATGACCTTCGTGAGGCATATCCGTATGGCCTTATGGGAAAACCGTTATCCGACTGCGTTAGAATTCACTCGACCTCAGGAACAACCGGAAAGCGTGTAGTTGCATTCTACACACAGCATGATATTGATTTGTGGGAAGACTGCTGTGCAAGAGCGATTGTTGCAGCAGGCGGAACTAAAGAGGATGTCTGCCATGTAAGCTATGGATACGGTCTCTTTACAGGCGGTTCAGGGCTTCACGGTGGCTCGCATAAGGTGGGCTGTCTGACACTCCCCATGTCGTCGGGAAACACCGATCGTCAGCTTCAGTTTATGACGGATTTAGGTTCAACGATAATCTGTTGCACTCCGTCTTATGCCGCATATCTCGCAGAGTCTATTCATGAAAGAGGCCTTCGTGATAAAATTCATCTGAAAGCCGGGATCTTTGGTGCTGAGGCTTGGAGTGATGAAATGCGCCGTGATGTTGAGGAGAAGCTCGGAATTCGCGCGTATGATATATACGGCCTCACTGAAATTTCAGGTCCGGGCGTGAGCTTTGAATGCGAAGAGCAGACAGGTATGCACATAAATGAGGACCATTTCATTGCGGAGATTATCGATCCTGATACGGGTGAGGTTCTTCCTGAGGGAAGCAAGGGTGAGCTTGTCTTTACCTGTATCACAAAGGAAGCTTTCCCGCTCCTGAGATACCGTACTCGTGATATCTGCGTTCTTTCGAGAAAAAAGTGCTCTTGCGGAAGGAACTTCGTCAAGATGGCAAAGCCAATGGGAAGAAGTGACGATATGCTTATCATACGCGGCGTTAATGTATTCCCGTCGCAGATTGAGACTGTTCTTATTGAACAAGGCTATCCGGCAAACTATCAGCTTCTTATTGACCGTGTCAACAACTCTGATACACTTGAAGTCATGGTGGAAATGACTCAGGAAAACTTTTCTGATTCGCTCAAAGATATCACCAGCATGGAGAAAAAGCTTGTTTCAGCACTCAAAGCAATGCTTGGAATTTCAGCAAAAGTAAAACTTGTTGCACCAAAAACAATTGCAAGAAGTGAAGGCAAAGCAGTAAGAATAATTGATAACAGAAAGATCTGAAGGAGGATTGCAAATTATGATCAACCAGATTTCTGTATTTCTTGAAAACCGTGCAGGTCAGCTTGCTGAGATAACGAAAATTCTCGCAAGCAACAACGTGAACCTTCGCGCAATCTCAATAGCAGAGAGCTCGGACTATGGCGTTCTCCGTATGATCACAGACGATGCAGAGCATGCAGCTCGGGTGCTTATGAAGAACGGAAACGTAATTTCCCTGACTCCGGTTTCTGTTATTGAAGTTCCCGACCGTCCGGCAGGGCTTTCTGACGTTCTTGCTCTGCTTGCAAAAGCGGAGATAGATATTGAGTATATGTATTCACTCTATACTCAGAATAACGGGAAGGCATATATGGTTTTCCGTGTTGCAGATAAGGAAAAACTAATGAATGAAATCAAAAACAATAACCTTCGCACCGTGAGCGAGGAAGAGCTGGGGATTAGATAAACCAAACAAAAACGTTCGGTCATTTGATTTATAAAACGAATATACAAAATTGGCAGATGCAAAAAAGCATCTGCCAATTTTGTATAAGAATTATAGATTATAGATTTTTTGCTGCAAGCTCCTTGACGAAGTTTGCAAGATTTTCTGAAGAGTTCGGTTTTGCAATTTTTTTGAATGCATCTCTTATAAGCTCAAGCCGCTCCGGCTGATTGAAGAGAAAGTAAAGCGCCTCTTCAATCGTAAATGTTTTCGTTACGGCAAGAGCAAGGCCGCTGTTTAAGAAAAATTCCTGGTTTCTGTCCTCCTGCCCGGGTATCGGATTAACAAAAATCATTGGTAGGTTCTTTGCCATAGCCTCTGTTGTTGTGAGGCCTCCGGGCTTTGTGATAATACAGTCAGCAGCATCCATGAGAACATCAACATTGCTTATAAATCCGTATATCGAAACATTTTCGCTGTATTGAGACTCTGTTAGCTTTTTGTAAAGCTTCTTGTTGTTTCCGCAAACGGCAAGAATTCTGCACTTTTTGTCAAAACGGAGAATGCCGGAGATGATTTCGGGCATATTACCGTACCCCATGCTTCCTGCCATGACAAGAATAACTTTTTCGTCATCGGAGATATTAAGTGCACGGCGAACCTCGCTTTTGCTTTGCGATATTGAAAATTTTTTCTGAACCGGAATTCCAAAGGGGAGAAGCCGCTCTTTTGGTATTCCTTTTATGCTTGCTTTTTGTGTAAGAAGCTCGCTTGCGATTTCAATGTATTCAATGTTAGTTACATCTTCCCAGAACGGATGTATTGTGTAATCGGTTACAATTCCGATCGTAGGGACATCTGTGAGCCTTTCGTGTCGCTTCAGCTCATTTATAACCTGAGCAGCAAACACGTGTGTGCAGATGATGACGTCAGGGCAGAACTCTTCTATAAATTTTTCAAAACGAAGCCCAAGAAGAATTCCCATTACACTCCTCAATGAATATTTTGTTGCAGGAGCGGTTTTTGAGTCAATCAGCTCATAGATTGTTCTGTATGCTTTTGGCGTGTGCTTAGTAGAGAGAAGGTAGCCTTTGTTTACGGCGTCGCATAAATTTTTATCTATTTGCTTGTAAACATCAACAATTTTTACCGTTGCACCGACAAGTGTCAATGCTTCGGAGAGGGCTTTCGCTGCGGAATGATGCCCTTGGCCTGCGGTGATACTGAGAATCATAACCTTCATAGCGTTATCAAACCATCCTTGTCTTTATTATCAGCGAAGCTTTAAAGCCTTTATCTAATAATAATACTTTTTGGATGATATATCAAGAGTTATGCCTCAAAATCTCCTTGAATATAGCTTTCATATTCTTTGAGAACAGCCCCTTCTATTTTTTGCCGCATAGAATGGTTCGTGGGGTGAACAACGTCGCTGAAGCTACCGTTAGGCAGTCTTCTTGAGGGCATTGCGAGAAACACCTTGTCATATCCTGAGATTACTTTGATATCATGAATAACAAGCTCGTTGTCGAAGGTAACCGAAACTATTGCGCGCATTTTTGATTCATCAGAAACTTTTCGAATTTTGATGTCTGTTATTTCCATTTTACTTCTCCTAACTGGTTTTTGTTTTTGCTGGACTTTTTGACAAAAAAATAATATAATATATTGTAACCGTAGAAAAATAAAATACACATAACCATGAAGTTATTTTTAAATGGGGAGCGTAGAGTTATGTTTCAAGAAAAACAGAAGCTTCTGTCTGATAAAAATAAGATAATTCACCTCGTCGGGATAGGCGGCGTATCTATGAGTGCGCTTGCAGAAGCTCTTGCTTCGCGCGGGATTACTGTTCAAGGTTCGGATATGAACAGCGGGAAATATGTTGAACGCTTGCGCTCTCTTGGAATGCGCGTGTTTAAAGGGCACGAGGCGGCAAATGTTCTCGGTGCTGACGTAATAATTCGTACCTCTGCCATTCACGATGACAATCCGGAAATTCAAAAAGCTCGCGAGCTTGAAATTCCAATCCTGGAAAGGACAGAGGCATGGGGGATTCTTATGGAGGAATTTCCTGAGGTTGTATGCGTTTCGGGAACACACGGAAAAACATCGACAACTGCTATGATAACCTGCATTGCTCTTGCTGCAGAAAGGGACCCTGAGGTTATGATAGGTGCCGATATGCGTGAAATTGGCGGAGTTATTCGTCTTTCTGACGGGGATCTGTTTATTGCGGAGGCTTGTGAGTACTGCAATTCATTTTTGAATTTTTACCCCACAACATCAGTTGTTTTGAATGTGGAGGAGGACCACCTTGATTTCTTCTCTGGTATTGATAATATTATAAATTCATTTTCGCACTTTATCAGCAACACCAAAGAAAATGGTACAATTATTGTGAACGGGGATGACGAAAATGCTTTGGAGGCGCTTTCTCGTTCAGGTCGAGAGGGTACTACGTTCGGGCTTGGTGAAAACTGTGATGTTACTGCACGCAACCTCAAATACGAAAATGGTTTTCCGTCTTTTGATTTAGTTTTAAAGGGTGAGGTCCTCTGCTCAATAAGGCTTTCTGTTCTCGGGGAACACAATGTCAAAAATGCTCTTGCAGCATCTGCGGCGGCGCTCAGTATAGGGGTTTCTCCTAATGTAATCTCCCGTGCTCTCGGTAAATTTACCGGTGTTGGAAGAAGAATGGAATATAAAGGTGAGTATCGCGGCGCACGCGTATATGATGATTATGCACATCATCCGAGCGAGGTTGCAACAACGCTCAAAGCAGTATCAAATACACATTCAGGCAGGATTATCTGCATATTTCAGCCGCATACCTATACTCGTACGGCGGCATTTAAAGATGATTTTGCCGAGGCCCTTTCCGTTGCAGATAAGGTTATTCTCGCTGAAATTTTTGCCGCCAGGGAGAAAAATACCATAGGGATAGAGTCTTCCGCAATTTCGGATAAGATTGAAAATGCAGAGTATATCCCATCGTTTGACGGCATTGTTGAACGTCTGTCCGAGTTGGTTTCTGACGGCGATTTTGTGCTGACAATGGGAGCGGGGGATATTTACAAGGTCGGAGAGCGTCTTTGCGAAAAAAAGTGAGCAGGTGTGTCGGGATGAAGGAAAATGCATTAAAATTTTTATATGCGTTAGATTGTTATTTTCTCTATGTATTGTCGGGAGTGGCGGCATCCCTTACAGTTGTTGCATATTACAGTTTCGCTGCCGCCAAGAACATAGGCGACCTTGGTGCACAGGTGGATGCAAGCTTCTTTTTTGAGTACATTTCAGGTGTTCTTGCAGGAAAAGAACCGTTGATTCTTTTGATTTCATATATTCTCGTTCTTATCGTTTCAATTCTGGTTTTCAGGTTTAAAAGAATTGGCTTGGCTTCGTATACCGGCCTTTCTTATTGCAGACCAATAAGCATTATCGCATCGCTTTTTCTTGGTGCAATTCTCAATTTGCTGATTTCTTCTTTTGTTCCATTTTCGTCATCAGAAACTGTGGAAATTACGACTATTCTCGTACTGTGTGTAATTATCGGGCCGTTTGTAGAGGAGCTTATGTTCAGAGGGATTCTCCTGAAAATGTTCGGGGCTTCTGTGGGAGTTTGTTTTTCAATCCTTATAACCTCTGCCTTGTTTGCAGTTTCTCACGGCAACTTGATTCAGGCAAGCTACACTCTGGTTCTCGGATTAGTCCTTGGGCTTGTCAGATATAAAAGCACAAGCCTTTGGAGCGCGATAGTGCTACATACGTCATTCAATGTAGCAGGCACGCTGTTGAGTCTTGTAAGCTTTGCTTTTTCGATAACTGAAAAAGCAGTTCTTCTTGCCTTGGCGGTTATTGCACTTATTCTTTCGTGCTCAGGCGGCAGAAAATCGCGCAAAAGCAATACAAGCAGAAATTGAAAATTTAAAGTTTCTTTACCCCAAAAGGGGTAAAAATACAGCGTTTTGAAATCTTCGCATTTTGAGCTTTTTTTATGTAGAAAAAAGCCGTTTTTCCTTGACACGCGTAAGCCCTTTGTGATATAATCAATCAACGGGATATTATAGGTTTTCTGCGACTGACGGATTTGTGGAGCACCACGTGAAGCAGGAAGCTTCGGGGGTTATTTTCCCCGTTTTTGCCGACCGTCTGGGCACATTTAACTCCTTTACTGAGTTAAGTGCGCCCTTTTTTATTTCTTATTAAATTTCAGGAGGTTTATGTCAATGAAAAAAATAGGAATCGTCATGGGGAGCGACAGCGATTTGCCTATCATTCAGAAAGCAACAGATGTTCTTAAAGCTTTTGAAATTCCGTTTGAGGTTCACGTTTATTCTGCACACCGAACCCCCGAAGAAGCTCGTGCTTTTGCTGCTTCGGCAAGGGAAAACGGATTTGGTGTTATTATAGCTGCGGCTGGTATGGCTGCGCATCTTGCAGGTGCTATTGCCGCAAACACGACTCTTCCCGTTATCGGCATCCCGTGTAAGTCTTCAAACCTTGACGGTCTTGATGCTCTTCTGTCAACAGTTCAGATGCCATCAGGCATTCCTGTTGCAACCGTTGCAATTAACGGTGGCGCAAATGCAGCGCTTCTTGCGGCTCAGATTCTTGCGGTTGAAGATGAAAGAATTGCAAAGAAGCTCTGTGACAAGAGAAAAAATGATGCGGCAATAGTTCTTGAAAAGGATTTGAAAATATTCGCTGAGCTCAGCAAATAATTTTAGGGGGAAATATAAAATGGAAAAGAAAGAAATGCTTTATGAAGGAAAGGCAAAAAAGGTTTATGCAACGGATAACAACGAGGTTTTGCTTGTTGATTATAAGGATGATGCTACAGCTTTTAACGGTCTTAAAAAGGGAACTATTTCGGGCAAAGGCGCAATCAACAACAGAGTAACAAACTTCATGATGCAGATTCTGGAAAAAGAAGGCGTTCCTACTCATTTTGTAAAAGAGCTTTCAGCGCGTGAGACGCTTGTCAAGAGGGTTTCGATAGTTCCTCTTGAAGTTATAATCAGAAACATCTCCGCAGGTTCCTTTGCAAAACGCTATGGCGTTGATGAGGGCATCGTTTTTGATGAGCCGACAATCGAGTTTTCATACAAGAACGATGACCTTGGAGATCCGCTTATTAATGATTATCACGCTCTTGCACTCAAAGTTGCAACAAAAGAAGAAATTGAAACGATTAAGAATATGGCATTTAAGGTAAATGAGGTTATGAAGAGCTTCTTCAAGAAGCTCAATGTTGACCTTGTCGACTTTAAGCTTGAATTTGGCAAGACGGCAGACGGAACAATCGTTCTTGCAGACGAGATTTCTCCCGATACCTGTCGCTTCTGGGACAGCACAACCCATGAAAAGCTTGATAAGGACCGTTTCCGCCGCGACCTCGGAAATGTAGAGGATGCGTATCAGGAAATGATGAAGAGAATTCTCGGCGAATAACAAGGAGGTTCTAATATGGGGGGCTTTTTCGGAGCGGTCTGCCGACAGGATGCGTTAGGAGATGTCTTTTTTGGAACGGATTACCATTCGCACCTTGGCACTCGTCGCGCAGGAATGGCAGCTTATGATGAAGAAATCGGACTTCAACGCGAAATCCACAATATTCAAAACTCACCGTTCAGAACGAAGTTTGAACACGTCTTTGAAGAAATGCGTGGGACATCTGCAATCGGTTGTATAAGCGATTATGACCCGCAGCCGTTGCTCATTCGTTCAAAGCTTGGAACGTATGCAATATGCGTAATAGGATTAATAAATAACGCACAAGAGCTTATTGACAGATATCTCTCCTCTGATGGTGGGCATTTTGATGCAATGACAGGCGGAGCCGTTAACCGTACAGAGCTTGTTGCGGCGCTCATCAGTCAGAAGAACGACTTTGTTGAAGGTATAAAATTTGTGCAGAATGAGATTGTCGGCACAGCTTCAATCCTCATTCTCCGCGAGAATGGGAAAATCATTGCCGCGCGTGACCGCTTTGGCAGGATCCCTGTTATGGTTGGAAAAGGCGAAGACGGTTTTTGTGTTTCGTTTGAAGAATTTGCATATACGAAGCTTGGATATGAAACAGAGAAAGAGCTCGGCCCCGGAGAAATCGTAGAGCTTTCGGTTGATGGGGTTTCTGTGCTTTCGGAAGCCGGAGAGCAGATGCGTATTTGCTCGTTTTTGTGGAGCTATTACGGGTATCCTACCTCGACCTATGAGGGAGTTAATGTTGAGATTATGCGTTATCGCAACGGCAAAATTATGGCGGATAACGATAAAAAGCTTGGGAAAATTTCTGATATTGATTATATTGGTGGCGTTCCGGATTCAGGCACTCCTCACGCAATCGGATATGCAAATGAAACCGGTATTCCATTTGCCAGAGCGTTTATTAAATACACCCCAACCTGGGCTCGCAGTTTTACGCCGACAGCACAAAAAGAGCGTAAGAAAATTGCAAAGATGAAGCAAATTCCGGTGCACGAGCTTATAAACGATAAAAAACTTCTGTTTGTGGATGATTCAATAGTCCGTGGTACTCAGCTTCGTGAAACGGTAGAATTTTTATATGACAACGGCGCCAAGGAAGTCCATATGCGCTCGGCGTGTCCGCCAATCATGTATGGATGTAAATACTTAAACTTTTCTCGCGCAACTGATGATATGGAGCTTATTGCAAGGCGCATCATCAACGAGCTTGAAGGGGAAGACGGTTTTAATTATATTGAAGAATATAGCGATTCTTCAACAGAACGCGGCAAAAAGTTCAGAGAAAAGCTTTGCGAAGAGCTACACCTCGCTTCTATTGAGTTTCAGTCTCTTGAAGGAGTTATTAAGGCAATCGGGCTTTCGCCCTGCAAACTTTGCACGTATTGCTGGAACGGAAAGGAATAAGAAATATGAATTTGCAATCAAAATCAGACAGCTATGCAGCAGCAGGCGTTGATATTACTGCCGGATATCGTGCAGTAGAGCTGATGAAGCAGCATATCGCAAAAACAATGACAAGTGGCGTCTGTTCCGATGTCGGAGGATTTGGCGGCCTTTTTGAACTTGACGTAACGGGGATGTCAAAGCCTGTTCTCGTAAGTGGAACAGACGGTGTAGGAACCAAATTAAAACTTGCATTCCTTATGGATAAGCACGATACGGTAGGCATTGATTGTGTTGCCATGTGTGTCAACGACATCATATGCAGCGGTGCAAAACCGCTTTTCTTCCTCGATTACATTGCATGCGGAAAAAACATTCCTGAAAGAATCGCAGATATTGTCAAGGGAGTTTGTGAAGGCTGTGTTCAGTCAGGGGCGGCACTCATTGGTGGTGAGACAGCAGAGATGCCCGGCTTTTATCCGGTTGATGAATATGACCTTGCAGGTTATTGCACAGGCGTTGTTGACAAATCAAAAATTATTGACAACAAAACAATGGCAGAAGGTGATGTTGTTATCGCACTTGCTTCAAGCGGTGTCCACTCAAACGGATTTTCGCTTGTCAGAAAAGTGTTTGATGTTGAAAACAGCGATATAAAGGCCCCGGTTGCCGAGCTTGGAGGAAAATCAATAGGTGAAACCCTGCTTACTCCGACCAAGATTTATGTAAAATCAATCCTTGCTCTGCTTGAAAACGTTACCGTAAAGGGTATTTCTCACATAACCGGCGGTGGCTTCTATGAGAATATTCCAAGAAGCATACCTGAGGGATTCGGTGCAAAAATTGATAAATCAAAAGTCAAGATTCTCCCGATTTTTGACCTTATCGCAAAAATGGGAAACATCAGCGAGCGTGATATGTTCAACACCTTCAATATGGGTGTCGGAATGAGCGTTGTAGTGAGAGCAGAGGATGCAGAAAAGGCGCTTTCAATTCTCCGCGATAATGGTGAAGATGCGTACGTAATCGGTGAAATTATAAAATCCGATGAAAAGGTGATTTTATGAAAACTGCAAGAATAGCAGTTCTGGTGTCAGGCGGAGGTACAAACCTCCAAGCCCTGATTGATGCCGAAGACAGCGGGGCTCTGACAAGCGGAAAAATTGAGCTTGTTATTTCCAATAACGAAACAGCCTTTGCCCTTTCTCGCGCTGAGAAGGCAGGCATCAAAACAAAAGTTGTTCTCAAAAAAGATTTTCCAAAGCCTGGTCAGTTTGAAGATGAGCTTATCCGGATTATTGATGAGCAGAAGATTGATGTTATTGTGCTTGCGGGCTTTATGGCGATTCTCAGCGAAAAATTTACGAGCCGCTATCCAAAGCGCATTATAAATGTTCACCCATCTCTTATTCCATCCTTTTGCGGGAAGGGCTTTTATGGGCTTCGGGTTCACGAGGCGGCGCTTGAATACGGAGTGAAGGTCACGGGGGCGACGGTGCATTTTGTGAATGAGATTCCCGATGGGGGAGAAATCATAATGCAAAAGGCGGTCTCAATCCGGAAGAACGATACCCCTGAAACGCTTCAAAAACGCGTCATGCGTCTTGCCGAGTGGAAGATTCTCCCGGCAGCAGTTGAAAAGGTTTGTTCAGAAATAAATGCTATTTAAAGGGGCAAAAATGATGAATATATATGAAATCAATACCATTGAAAATCAGGTAAAGGGCAATTCATATGTCGGGCGAGGCATAGTAATAGGCAAAAGTGCGGATGGCAAAAAAGCCTGTACCGCTTATTTCATAATGGGTAGAAGTGCAAACAGCCGAAACAGAATTTTTACGGAAAAGAACGGAGAAGTTTTTACGGAGCCGTTTGATGCTTCGAAGGTTGAAGACCCAAGCCTTATTATTTATGCGGCAATAAGAAGCTTTGAAAATAAGCTGATTGTTACAAACGGAAACCAGACCGATACGATTTTCGATTTTGTAAAAGCCGGGAAAGGTTTCAGAGAGGCTCTCAAAACACGTGAGTTTGAGCCAGATGCACCGAATTTCACTCCTCGTATAAGCGGAATGGCTACATTTGCAAACGGTGATTTTACATACGAAATGAGCATTCTCAAAAGCATAGATGAAAATGGCTCAGACTGCTGCCGTATGCACTTTGAATACCCCTCGGTTGCAGGGCTTGGCCACTTTATTCACACCTACATTTGTGACGGAAACCCGATTCCGACATTCTGCGGAGAGCCTGAGCGCGTTGCTATTCCGAACGATATTGACGAGTTTACGACATCGCTTTGGAGTTCGCTTGATGATGAAAACAAGATTTCTCTCTATGTCAGATATACTGACCTTGAAAGTGGCAAGAGCGAAAACAGAATGATAAATAAGAATAATTAAGGAGTAAATGACCGATGAAGGAATTTGAACTCAAATACGGATGCAATCCGAATCAGAAGCCGTCCAGAATTTTCATGGAGAACGGAAGCGACCTTCCAATAGAAATTTTGTCAGGCCGCCCGGGTTATATCAATTTTCTTGATGCATTTAATGCATGGCAACTTGTTCGAGAGCTTCGCGAAGCCCTCGGGCTTCCGGCGGCTACATCGTTTAAGCATGTCAGCCCGACGTCTGCAGCGGTGGGAATTCCTCTGTCGGACAAGCTAAAAAAGGCTTGCTTTGTTGATGATGTTGAGGGGCTTGATGACTCTCTTCTTGCTTGTGCATACGCAAGAGCACGCGGAACAGACAGAATGTGCTCATTTGGTGACTGGGTTGCGCTTTCCGATGTATGCGATGTTACAACTGCAAAGATGATTAAGCGCGAGGTTTCTGACGGAATCATTGCTCCGGGATACGAGCCTGAGGCTCTCGAAATTTTAAAGACAAAACGCAAGGGAAACTACAATATCGTAAAGATTGACGCGGATTATGTTCCGGAAGTTATTGAGCGAAAGCAGGTTTTCGGAATCACCTTTGAGCAGGGCAGAAACAATTTTAAAATTAACCGTGAGCTTCTTTCTGAGATTGTCACAGAGAATAAGACTCTCTCAGATGATGCTGTGCGTGACCTTATCGTTGCGCTCATCACGCTTAAATATACTCAGTCCAATTCCGTTTGCTATGCAGTTGACGGACAGGCTATAGGAGTTGGTGCAGGTCAGCAGTCAAGAATTCATTGCACGCGCCTTGCAGGAACAAAGGCTGACACCTGGTTTTTGCGCCAGCATGAAAAAGTTCTTTCACTTCCGTTTAAGGACGACCTCGGCCGTCCTGACCGTGATAACGTGATTGACGGATATATTAATAAAAACGAAGAGGATGTCTGCGCTGACGGTGTATGGCAACGCTTCTTTACAAGAAAACCCGAGCCGTTCACAAATGAAGAAATGCGCGCATATCTTGACACGATTCATGGTGTTGCATTGGGATCTGATGCGTTCTTCCCGTTTGCGGATAATATTGACCGCGCAGCAATGAGTGGTGTAAGCTACATTGCACAGCCTGGTGGATCAATAAGAGACGATTTGGTTATCGAGTGCTGCAACAAGCACAACATCGCTATGGCATTTACGGGCATGCGCCTGTTCCACCATTAATACCGGGAGGGAATTTTGATGAAAATTATGGTTGTAGGTGGTGGCGGAAGAGAACATGCCATCATCAAAAAAATTAAGGCAAACAAGAACGTGAGCGAAATTTTTGCGCTTCCCGGAAATGGCGGAATTGCGAAAGACGCTACATGTGTTGATATAGGTGCAAAAGAAATCCCGAAAATAGTTGATTTTGCAATTTCAAACAAGATTGACTACGCTGTTGTTGCACCTGATGATCCGCTTGTTCTCGGTGCAGTTGATGCTCTTGAGGATGCGGGGATTCCGTGCTTTGGTCCTCGAGCAAACGCAGCTATTATAGAGGGCAGCAAGGTGTTTGCCAAAAATCTTATGAAAAAATACAACATTCCAACTGCCGAGTACGAAGTTTTTGATGATATAGAAAAAGCTCTTAAATATCTCGAAACTGCTCCGATTCCCACTGTTATCAAGGCTGATGGACTTGCTCTTGGAAAGGGCGTTATAATTGCTGAAACACGTGAAGCAGCAGTTGATGCTGTTAAATCCATGATGCAGGATAAAGCTTTTGGAAAAAGCGGTGAGACTATCGTTATTGAAGAGTTTTTGACCGGTCCTGAGGTATCCGTTCTTGCATTTACGGACGGAAAACACGTTGTGCCAATGGTATCTTCCATGGATCACAAACGGTCAGGGGATAACGACACAGGCCTGAATACAGGCGGAATGGGAACCGTTGCGCCAAACCCATATTATACAGAAAAAATTGCAAACTCGTGCATGGATGAAATCTTTATCCCGACAATCAATGCAATGCGTAAAGAGGGAAGACCGTTTAAGGGTTGCCTTTATTTCGGGCTTATGATTACAGATAAAGGCGTTAAGGTCATTGAGTACAACTGCCGTTTTGGTGACCCCGAAACTCAGGTGGTTCTTCCGCTTCTTGAAACCGACCTTCTCACCATTATGCAGGCAGTTACAAACGAATGCCTCGGCGAAGATATTGTCAAATTTTCCGACAAGAGTGCATGCTGTGTAATAATGGCATCTAAGGGATACCCTGAGGCATACGAAAAAGGCTTTGAGATGGATATTCCCGATGATATTTCCGACAATGTTTATGTTGCAGGAGCAAAGCTTTCAGGAGATAAGCTTTTGACAAACGGCGGAAGAGTGCTTGGTGCTACCGCAGTTGCGGATACTCTCGGTGAGGCTATTTCCGGTGCGTATAACCTTGTTGGCAGGATAAAGTTTGATAATGCATATTACCGAAAGGACATCGGCCAGAAAGCGCTTTTGGCAAAGGGGAGATAAAGATATGGTATATAGAATATATGTTGAAAAGAAAAAAGAACTTGCAAACGAAGCTCGTGCGCTTCTCTCTGATGTAAGAAGCCTTCTCGGGATTAAGAAACTCTCTGATGTGCGAATTATAAATCGTTATGATGCTGAAAACATCACTGAAGAACTTTTTGAATATGCAAAGAAAACAGTTTTTTCAGAGCCGCAGCTTGATGTGGTTTCCGAAGAAATTGATTTTAGTTGTGATTCAACTGCTTTTGCGGTTGAGTATCTCCCGGGGCAGTTTGACCAGCGTGCTGATTCGGCGGCGCAGTGTATTCAGATTATATCTCAGGACGAGCGCCCGACGGTCAGAACTGCAAAAGTTTATATTCTCTACGGCGCAATAAGCGACGCAGAGCTTGCTGAAATCAAGAAATATGTTATCAACCCCGTTGAGGCAAGAGAAGCATCCCTCGAAAAACCAGAAACCCTGAAAACGCAGTATGAGATTCCGACAACGGTTGAAACAATAAACGGATTTATTGACCTTGACAGAAAAGGTCTTGAAAGCTTTGTTTCACAGTACGGCCTTGCAATGGATGCAGACGATATAGAGTTCTGTCAGGGCTATTTCGTAAAAGAGGGGAGAAACCCGACAATTACGGAAATTCGAATGATAGATACATATTGGTCTGATCACTGCCGTCATACAACCTTTCTGACTACTATCGACAGTGTTTCTTTTGAAGATGAGCTGCTTTCGAAAACATATGAGGAATACCTTGAAGTCCGCCGTTCGCTCGGAAGGACAAAGCCTGTTTGTCTTATGGACCTTGCAACGGTTGCAGTTAAGTATCTCCGTGCAAACGGAGAGCTTGAAAAGCTTGATGAATCCGAAGAAATCAACGCATGTACGGTAAAAATTGATGTTGAGATTGACGGCAAAAAAGAACCGTGGCTCCTTCTTTTCAAGAATGAAACCCACAACCATCCTACAGAAATTGAGCCTTTTGGCGGTGCGGCTACATGTATCGGCGGCGCAATCCGTGACCCGCTCTCAGGTCGTTCATATGTTTACGGCGCAATGCGCCTTACAGGCGCAGCGAACCCCTTGAAGCCTGTCAGCGAGACAATCAAAGGCAAGCTTCCACAGAGGAAAATTGTCACAACAGCCGCAGCAGGATACTCCTCCTATGGAAACCAAATAGGTCTTGCAACCGGTATTGTTGACGAGCTTTATCACGACGGTTATGCCGCAAAGCGCATGGAGATCGGTGCTGTTATAGCTGCAGCTCCGCAGGAGAATGTGCGGCGCGAAAGGCCTGATGCTGGAGATATCGTTGTTCTTCTCGGCGGAAGCACGGGACGTGACGGCTGCGGCGGTGCAACCGGCTCTTCAAAATCTCATACTGCAGATTCTCTTGAAACTTGCGGTGCTGAGGTTCAGAAGGGAAATGCTCCTGAGGAAAGGAAGCTCCAACGCCTGTTCAGGAATCCTGAGGCAAGTAAGCTGATAAAACGTTGCAATGACTTTGGCGCAGGCGGCGTTTCCGTTGCAATCGGCGAGCTTGCAGACGGCCTTGAAATTAATCTTGATGCAGTCCCGAAAAAATATGACGGGCTTGACGGAACTGAGCTTGCGATCAGTGAATCTCAGGAGAGAATGGCATGTGTTATAGAAGCAAAGGATAAGGATCGCTTCTTGGAGCTTGCCGCTTCTGAAAATCTCCAGGCAACTGTCGTTGCGACGGTAACGGAGTCTCCTCGTCTTGTTATGAACTGGAACGGGAAGAAGATAGTTGATATAAGCCGTGAATTCTTAAATTCAAACGGTGCAGAAAAGCATATTACAGTCGAGGCTGCAAAGCCAATACTTTCCGATAAAAAAGTCGAAGGCACATTTTCTGAGAACTATAAAAAGCTCGCAGATGACCTCAATATATGCTCAAAACGCGGGCTTTCTGAAAGATTTGACTCTACTATCGGAGCCGGTACAGTTCTTATGCCGTTTGGAGGAAAGCATCAGCTTACTCCGATTCAGGCTATGGTTCAGAAGGTTTCTGTGGAAAAGAAACATACAGACACCTGTTCGTTTATGTCATGGGGCTACAATCCGTTTTTGATGGAACAAAGCCCATATCACGGTGCATATATGGCAGTTGTTGAATCGGTTTGCAAGCTTATAGCAACAGGAGCAAGCTTTGATGATGTTTATCTCACTTTCCAGGAATACTTTGAGCGCCTTGGGCGTGACCCGAAGCGTTGGGGTAAACCACTTTCAGCTCTCCTCGGTGCATTCAAGGCTCAGAAAGAGCTCAGAATAGGTTCAATTGGTGGCAAGGATTCTATGAGCGGTTCGTTTGAGGATCTTGATGTTCCGCCGACTCTCGTTTCATTTGCAGTCACCTGCGGAAAAACGTCAGAGGTAATATCTCCGGAGTTTAAAAGGGCAGGAAGCCGTGTTGTTCTCCTCTCGGCTGAGTTTGATGAAAATAAGCTCCCAAAAACCGAGTCCATCCTTGCTTTGTTTAAGAAAGTAACAGGCCTTATGCGTGCAGGAAAAGTTCTGGCATGCTACACTCCTGGAATCGGCGGTATTGCCGAGGCTGTTATGAAAATGGCATTTGGCAACGGTTTCGGGTTTGAATTTGCTGATGACCTTTCGGTTTCAGAGCTTTTCGGATATAAGTATGCTTCGTTTGTTCTTGAAGTTAGCGAGGATATTGAAGATGCGCGCCTTATCGGATATGTAACGGACAACAAGGAGTTTACATACGGCAACGAAAAGGTTTGCGCAGATGAGCTTCTTTCAATATATGAAAACAAGCTCGAAAGTGTATTCAGTTGCAACATTGAACATGCGAAAAACAACGTAAAGACTTTTAGCTTTACAGATAAAAAACATATTGTTCCTGTAATTCGTTCTGCAAAACCAAAAGTTTTAATTCCTGCTTTCCCGGGAACTAACTGTGAGTATGATTCTGCGAAGGCGATGCGCGATGCAGGCGCAGAGCCTGAAATCGTTGTTATAAAGAACCTCACTTCCGATGCAATCAAAGGCAGTGTTGAAGATTTTGCAAATCGATTGAAAACAGCGCAAATGGTATTCATCCCCGGCGGCTTCTCCGGCGGTGACGAGCCTGATGGAAGCGGAAAGTTTATAACGGCATTTTTCAGAAATACAGCAATCAAAGAAGGTGTTATGCAGCTTCTCGATGAGCGTGACGGGCTTATGTGTGGCATTTGCAACGGCTTTCAGGCACTTATAAAGCTTGGGCTTGTTCCGTTTGGAAAGATTATTGATACCGATGAAAGCTGCCCGACGCTTACGTTCAATACAATCGCTCGCCACCAGTCAAGGATTGTAAGAACGCGCATTGCATCGAACAAATCTCCGTGGCTTTCGCTCACCGAAGTTGGAGAAGTATATGCAGTTCCGATTTCTCACGGTGAGGGCAGATTCCTGGCTGATGAAGCTCTGATTGCAAAGCTTGCTGAAAACGGGCAGATTGCCACTCAGTATGTTGACCTTGACGGAAACGCAACAAGCGACATCAGGTTTAACCCGAATGACTCAATGTATGCAATTGAGGGTATTACATCACCTGACGGAAGAGTGTTCGGCAAAATGGGACACAGCGAGCGTGTTGGTAGCGGCCTTTATAAGAATGTTCTCGGCAATTATGATGTACGTATGTTTGAAGCAGCAGTAAAATACTTTAAATAAATGTTTGAAGGTGATTTTATAATGGCATACAAAAGTGATATAGAAATTGCTCAAAGCTGCGAAATGAAGCCAATATGCGAGATTGCGGCGAAGGCACATGTTGATGAGAAATACATTGAGCAGTATGGCAAATACAAAGCGAAGGTTGATCTTTCTATTCTTTCAGAAACAGAGAGAGATGACGGCAAGCTTGTTCTTGTAACAGCAATAACGCCAACGCCCGCAGGAGAGGGAAAAACAACAACTACAATAGGTCTTGCAGACGGCCTCTCCCGAATTGGAAAGGATGTTACGGTTGCGCTTCGTGAGCCGTCTCTCGGTCCGGTTTTTGGTGTCAAGGGCGGTGCGGCAGGCGGTGGATATGCACAGGTTGTTCCGATGGAGGACATAAACCTTCACTTCACCGGAGATTTTCACGCAATAGGCGCGGCAAACAACCTTCTCGCCGCTATGCTTGACAACCACATTCATCAGGGCAATGCTCTTGGTATTGATGTAAGGCGCATAACATGGAAGCGCTGTGTTGATATGAATGACCGTGTTCTCCGCAATATAGCCTGTGGCCTCGGCGGAGCTAAAAATGGCGTTCCGCGCGAGGATGGTTATGACATAACCGTTGCTAGCGAAATAATGGCAGTTTTGTGTCTTTCAAGCTCTATTTCGGATTTAAAAGCAAGGCTTTCAAGGATGATAGTTGGCTATAATTATGACGGCAAACCCGTGACCTGTGGTGACATCAATGCTCAGGGTGCAATGACTGCACTTTTGAAGGATGCAATCAAGCCAAACCTCGTTCAGACGCTTGAAGGTACCCCTGCATTTGTTCACGGTGGCCCTTTTGCGAATATTGCACATGGCTGTAACTCTGTTATGGCAACACGCATCGCCCTTAAAATGGGTGATTATACGGTTACGGAAGCAGGATTTGGAGCTGATCTTGGAGCTGAAAAGTTCCTTGACATCAAATGCCGTGCAGCAGGGCTCACGCCTTCGGCAGTTGTCGTTGTTGCAACGGTTCGTGCGCTTAAAATGCATGGTGGCAGGGCAAAGGATGAGCTCGCAAGTGAAGACCTAGAGGCGCTTGAAAAGGGAATCCCGAATCTTCTTCGCCACGTCTCAAATATTAAAAATGTTTATAAGTTACCTTGTGTTGTTGCGGTAAACCGTTTCCCCACAGATACTGATAATGAAATTGAGTTCATTATAAACAAATGTTGTGAACTCGGTGTAAACACTGTTCTATCGACTGTCTGGGCAGATGGCGGCCGAGGAGGAGAAGAGCTCGCAAGAGAGGTTGTCCGTCTTTGCGAAGAGGAAAAGGGCGACTTCACCTTCAGCTACGAGCTTGACTTGCCGATAGAAGAAAAAATCAAAACCGTAGCGAAGAAGATTTACGGCGCGAGCGGAATTTCCGTATTGCCGCAGGCAAAGAAGCAAATTGAATTGCTTGAAGAGTTGGGTTTTGGAAAGCTTCCAATTTGTGTTGCAAAAACCCAGTATAGCTTCTCTGATGACCCCAAAAAGCTTGGTGCGCCCGAAAACTTTGAGATAACAGTTAAAAATGTCAGAATTTCTGCCGGCGCAGGATTTATAGTAGTTCTGACGGGCGATATTATGACAATGCCCGGACTTCCAAAGGTTCCGGCTGCTGAAAAGATTGATGTTTCTGATGACGGGACTATAACAGGGTTGTTCTAAATAAGAATAAAAAAATAAAGCAAAGGCAAAATGCCTTTGCTTTATTTTTTATCAGTTCAAAATTATGCCTTCTTCTTTGAAGAACAAACCTTGATGACGGCAAGAGTTACAAGCATCATGATGAGCGCAATCGGGAGAGAAATCCATGCGGTCTTAACAAAACCTGCGATTATGTATGCAACAAATGAAACTGCTGCAACAAGGAGTGAATATGGCAGCTGTGTTGAAACGTGATTAATATGGTTACATTGTGCACCGGCTGAGGACATAATCGTTGTGTCTGAAATCGGGGAGCAGTGGTCACCGCAGACAGCGCCTGCCATGCAAGCGGAAATTGCAATAATTGAAATCTCGTTTTCGATTGAACCACCGAAGATTGCAAGAACAATCGGAATAAGAATACCGAATGTGCCCCATGACGTTCCGGATGCAAATGAAAGACCAACCGCAATAAGAAATACGATTGCAGGCAGAAGTGGGAGAACAGCACTCGCGCTTGTGCGAACAAACTCAGCAATGTAAATCTTTGCGCCGAGTGAGTCTGTCATAGTCTTGAGAGTCCATGCGCAGCAGAGAATCATAATAGCCGGTACCATGGCCTTGAAGCCTTCGGGGATAGATTCCATGCAGCTCTTGAAGGTGAGAACACGCCTTAAGAGGAAGTAAATGACGGAGAAGATAAGTCCTGCAAATGCGCCAAAAACGAGACCCTGGGAAGCATCTGCATTAGAGAAGGATTCGATGAAGCTTGCGCCCGAGAAAAATCCGCCTGAATAGATAAGTCCAAGAACGCATGAAACAACGAGAACAACAACCGGAGCAAGCAGATCCCAAACGCTACCATTCTTGTTTTCGTCTGCTGCTTCAAGTTTCTCAAGCATTTCTTTCTCATCGGAAGAGAAAAGATCGCCATTTGCGGCATTGAGCTCATGCTTCTTCATCGGACCAAAGTCAAACTTCATAAGGGTAATAACAAGCATCATTAGAATTGTGAGAAGTGCATAGAAGTTGTATGGAATAGCTTTGATAAAGAGGCTGAGTCCGCTTATCTGATCCTCGGAAACAAAACCTGCAACGGCGGCAGCCCAGGATGAAATCGGAGCAATTATGCAAATCGGGGCAGCTGTTGAGTCAATAATATATGCTAGTTTTGAGCGGGAAATTTTAAACTTGTCCGATGCAGGGCGCATAACAGAACCAACAGTGAGACAGTTGAAGTAGTCATCAACAAATATGAGAATGCCGAGAACTATTGTTGCGAGCTGTGCGCCAACGCGGGATTTAATGTGGGTTGTTGCCCAACGTCCGAAAGCGGCAGAGCCACCGGATTTATTCATAAGAGAAACAATTGCACCAAGAAGAATAAGGAAGATTAAAATTCCGATGTTGTAGGGATCTGCGATTGAGGAAATAAACCCGTCAATAACCAGATGGTCAATTGTTGCTGAGAAATTAAAGTTTGCATACATTAAAGCTCCTGCCGCTATACCGATAAAGAGAGAAGAGTAAACTTCTTTTGTTATGAGAGCAAGGATAATTGCAATAATCGGGGGAATAAGCGAGAAAATTGTACCAAAAGGCTTAACGTCATACCTTTTTGCAGTGATAGCCTTATCCAGGTTTTCGTCAAAGGCTTCTTTGTCGGAAGTACCAACGTTGTCAGAATAGCTGTCGATGAAGGCCGATGCTGCGGTTGTGTAATCAGCAATTTCCTCATCTGTCATATTGTCGGGATCAAAAACTGTTGCATCGCTAATAAATGCAACTGCGTTTTCGTTTTCTGACAGGTCAACATTTGCTGCAAGGGAAACCGGAAGAAGAGAACATACGAGAACGACGATGAGTGCGATGATAGAGAGATTAAGCGGTTTTTTGATGTGAGTCATATCTTTTTTTACCCTCCTAAAAAATTAGAGGCCATGAGACGCGAAAAGCGTATCATAACCTCATAATATCATAAGGATAAAAGAAAATTATAAGATAGCTCTCCACATCATCAGTGACAGTCCGAAACATATTTTGCTTCGGACCAGCAAAGCAAACCATCAGGAAGATTAAGCTTCGCTTCGGCAAGGATTCCTTTCCCGTCCCGGTATTTCCTGAATTAAAGGGGAAGGTACTGATAATCAATGCGCCTCTATCAAGTTATTAAATATATGTTAACATAACGAAGGGAATGTTTCAAGTGTCAGAATAAACAATTTTTTGCAAAACCATGTAGTATAATACAATAAAAAGCCCGTCGAATTGACGGGCTTTTTATTGTATTTGAAAGTTTTATAGGAGTTCGCGTAATTTCAAAAGAGCACTTCGTTCAATGCGAGATACCTGAACCTGTGAAATTTTCATAATCTTTCCGGTCTGAGCCTGTGTAAATCCCTTGAAAAAACGGAGCTTTATAACCGCCTCCTGTCGAGGTTGAAGTCGTTGTATTGCATCAAAGAGTGAAATGTGTTCGATTGAGCTTTCTTCGATGCCGGGGGTGCCGAGAATTTCTCCGAGTGTCTGTCCGTCCTCGTTAATTTCGCGGTTGAGCGAATCCGTGCGAAGTGTTGCAGACTCTGCTTGTGCAATTTCTTCAACCGTGAATCCTGTTATTTCTGAAATTTCAGAAACCGTTGGCGGCCTTTCGAGAGTTTTTTGCAAATCTTCGGCAACGAATTTAATCTTCTGAGCTTTTTCCTTTATTGTTCGGCTTACTTTTATGGTACCGTCATCGCGAAGAAAACGGCGTATTTCTCCCGAAATTTTCGGAACTGCATATGTGGAGAATTGATTTCCGAGAGTTTCGTCAAAACCTCGGATAGCTTTTAAAAATCCGAGGCATCCAAGCTGATACAAATCCTCAGCATCAGCGCCGCGACCAAGAAAACGTTTTACAATGCTCCAAATTAAAGGTGAATTATCGGTTATAAGCTTTTCAAAGGCTGATTCATCACCCTTTTTGGCAAGAAAAATGAGCTCTGAGGTATCCGTCACAGAGACTTACCTCCGGTACGCATTGATATTCGCTTTTTCATTGTAACAGAAGTGCCTTTTCCGGGAGTAGAACGAACTTTGAGATTGTCAGTAAAGCTCTCCATAATTGTAAAGCCCATTCCTGAACGGTCAGATCCTCCGGTTGTGAACATCGGTGTTTTGGCAGCCTGAATATCAGGAATACCAAGCCCTCTGTCACGTATGTTAATTTCAAGAATGTTGTCTTCAAATATGCGAAGCTTTATGTATATTTTTCCCACGGTCTCAGGATATGCATGTACGATGCAGTTGGTAACGGCTTCACTTACGGCGGTCTTAATGTCTTCAACTTCTTCAAGAGTTGGATCAAGTTGTGCTGCAAAGGCAGATACAGCAGCTCTTGCGTAGCTTTCGTTTGTTGATTTGCTTGGAAATGTGATGGTTACTTCATTAATAACGTTCATAAAAACCTCCTAAATTTTAGCAACTGCTGCATCGTTCATCGTTATTTTAATGACCTTGCAGATGCCTGCTGCGAAAAAGACTTTATATGCCTGCTTGGAAACGTTTATAACGGAAAAAGTTCCGCCGAGTGTGGTCACTTTTTTGTAAGCACCTATAACAAGCGCAATTCCTGAGCTATCCATAAAACTGATTCCTGAAAAATCAAGAAGCAGAGAAAGAGGAAGTTCAACATCAATAATGCTTGATATTTCGGGAATTGCTTTCCTTGCGGAATGGTGGTCGAGCTCGCCTTCGAGGTGAATCAGAAGCTCGCCACCTGTTCGCTTTGAAGTAATTTTCATTTCTTATAGTCCTTTCTTTTGTTTCTTAAATTTTATAATACACGCACATGAAAGCGATAAATGTAGAAAAATGAAAAAGAAAAATAATTTTGTGTCTTCCATTTTTTTGACATTTGTTATATAATGAAGAAAAAGGAGTGACAGGCAATGAATATTTGGCATGATATTTCAAAAGAGAGAATAACCACAAATGACTTTATGGCGGTTATAGAAATAGAGCGTGGCAGCAAGAAAAAATACGAGCTTGATAAAGAAACAGGGATTCTATTGCTTGATCGCGTTTTATATACCTCCACACACTATCCGGCAAACTATGGATTTATTCCGCGTACATATGCTGATGATGATGACCCGTTAGATGTGCTTGTTCTTTGTAGTGAGCCGATAGAACCGATGGTACTTGTCAGATGCTTCCCGATAGGTGTAATCACCATGATAGACAATAAGCGAAATGACGAGAAAATTATAGCAATTCCTTTCGGGGACCCGATGTATAGCGGGTATTCTGATGTTTCAGAGCTTCCGGAGCATATTTTCAACGAGATGAGACACTTTTTCTCGGTTTACAAAGCTCTTGAAGGAATGGAAACTGCTGTTCAGCGTGCTGAGGGCAAATGGAAAGCAGTTGAAATTATCAAAGCAGCAATAGAAAGATACGAAAAGAGATTCGGAAGATAATTCCGAATCTCTTTTTCTTTCTTATTTCTCTTGAAAACAACTTAAAAAAAGTATAAAATATATTTAATACTTTTTATAGGCAGGTGTACATAGATGGCATGGTTTCTCCGCCTTGTGACAAATCCGTTTTTATTGACAGGGATTGCTTCGTGGTTTTTTGCTCAGATATTAAAGGTGCTGATTCATTCAATTATATACAAAAAGATTGATTTAATGCGTCTTTTCGGAGATGGTGGTATGCCGAGCGGGCATTCTGCAACAGTCGCCTCTTTGGCTACCTTTTCGGCGTTGCATTTCGGGCCGGATAGCTTTGAGTTTGCGATCTCTGCAATATTTGCGCTCATTGTTTGCCATGATGCGATGGGAGTTCGTCTTGAAACAGGAAAACAAGCTGTTATTATAAATGAAATAATAGAATCCTTCAACATTTTTTCATCCAAAAAAATGCCAGAGGTGAAGCTAAAGGAGTTTGTAGGGCACACACCCATTCAGGTTATTTCAGGCGTTCTCATCGGCATCGTTAATGCAATTCTATTTTACAACCTGTTTTTTTAGTTCTGTTCTGGATAGAATAAGATTATACGTATAATCTTTTCAAGCTATCCTAAAAAAGGGGAACAGAAATGTTGAATTTTGAAACTGCTATTGAAAAACACAGAAACCTCGTTTATGCTGCCCATGATTATATATGGAAGCATCCGGAGACAGGTTACCGTGAAATTTTGACAGGAAAGTATCT
>JAZRPO010000026.1:0-7764 GCA_045649265.1 Eubacteriales bacterium | reverse complement strand
AGGTTGTCCTGAATTGTGTCTATAAGAATGTCTCCTGAGTCTTTCTCGTAAACAAAAAGCTGAGCATCAAGTTCATCTACCATATTCTTATATCTCGCGCCAAGCTTGTCAGGCTTTATAGCGCCATATAATATACCAACAGTTTCACCGTTTACTTCAATAGGGACCGCACTTCTTATAAGTTCATAATCTTTTTTTGTAAGATCGTTAATTCTTCCACTTATGTATATACCTTTTTCCTTTTCTTCCTCAAAAGAAATAACGCCCTCCATATTAGTAGTTCCCGCTTTAGTCGCAAAAGTATTATCAGCATTTAAAATACCTATGTTTTCAATCATACCAATGGATTTGAAGGAATCAAACAAAAGGCTGTAGTCTTCTCCATCGCTATAAAGTTTTGCAGCAAAGTTCGCCATTGTTGCAAGATTTTCTCTGTCAGATGTTAACTGCAGAATAATATCATCTTTTATCTGCTTTGTCTGAACATGGAGAGTTTCATATTCATCCTCTTCGTTTTTATTGTATAAGTAACTTACCATAGCAAGAAAAACCACGCATAACAATATCGCGGTGATAATCGTGTTTATAATATTATATTGTTTAGATTTTTTCTTTCCGTACTTTGTCGCCATAATCATTACCTCTTAAACATATAACACTCTCAAAAGTTACATATGCCCGTATAGAATTATATCACATGTTTTTGAATTTTTCTACAAAAACTTCAATTTATTTAACAAAAAACACTAACTTTTGTTCAAAAAATATTTTATTTGTTTTGTTCTTTATTTTTCAATAAATTCACCATGGTTTATTTGTAAGGATGAAATGCGCGATGAAAAAAGTTCAGAAAAATGGACTAAGGGGTGCAACCGCAACAGTTGCACCGCTTGTTTTAAATTTTGTCATTTAGAACACTCCGTTAAAATCCGTTTATTTTTTTACTTCTTTTTGTTTTTTCACTTGTTGGATAAGCTCATAAAGTTCATCTTTTTCAAATACATATTTCTTGTCACAGAACTGACAGGCAACCTCTGCATGTCCGTCCTCTTCGTATATAGCAGTCAGCTCATCCTCGCCAATTGACATTATTACTCCGAGCGTTCTTTCCCGCGAGCAGGTGCATTTATACCCGACCTCAGCTTCATCCAGAACCTCAATATCAAAGCCGATGAGCGTTTTTTCGAGCATTTCTTCAAGGCTCATTCCCTCATCAAGACATTCAGTAACAGCACGCGCCTGCTTTATGCACTCTTCAAGGCGGTCTATCTCGTCATCATAAACGCCAGGAAGAAGCTGGATTATATATCCCCCTGCAGCTCTTATACTCCAATCCCTGTCAACAAGAACACCAAGAGCGCAAACAGACGGAATCTGCTCGCTTATCGCAAGATATGCGGTAATGTCCTCAGCGATTTCGCCACTGACAAGCGCAGCCTGCCCGATGTAAGGCTTCTTCATCCCCAAATCCTTGATAATGCTGATAGTTCCGCTTTTACCGACTCCTCCCGAAACATCAATCTTTCTGTCGGTTTCGCGCACAGGAAGGTCTGCATGCGGGTTTGTGCAATATCCCCTTACATACCCGAAGCTATCAGAAACCGCAACTATCGACCCAATGGGCCCGTCACCGTCAATCCTGATTGTGAGAGAATTTTCCTCACTTTTTAAGTCGTTGCCGAGAAGAGATGCCGCAATAAGCGTTCTTCCGAGCGCCGCAGATGTGAGCGGTGTAAGGTCATGAAACCTTGATGCCTCGGCAACCGTCTCCCTCGCCGTCATCGCAAGTATTTTTATCGCGCCGTCACACGTAACCGCGCGGATTATTCTGTCGCTCATTTTTTCCTCCAAAATCATAAGACGTTGTATATATTTTATCATTTACAAACATCAATGTAAAGATTTTATTCACAGATATTTAACCATACCGTCACAACAAAGCCATAAAATAGTGATATAATTTCATCATATTACAATCGGAGGTTTCTTTATGAAGTTGAAAATTTTAGCTTTTGGAAAGAAAAAACTCATTGCCATTGCAGCAGGGCTTGTTGCTGTAATTCTCATTCTCACATGGGCTCTCGGCGCATGCTCCGGAAAGAGAAATGAAGCACAGACCATTGAGTTTGAGCCTTATACCGTTTCCCGCGGTGACATTACCGTTTCCGTTACCGGCAGCGGAACAGTTGAGCCCAATGAGCAATATGAAATCCAATCAATCGTGACAGGCGATATACTTGAAGATAACGTTACCCTCGGTGCATCTGTCAATAAGGATGACATTCTTTATGTAATCGACTCCTCCTCTGCCGAAAACAGCATTGAGCGCTCAGAAGCAAGCTACGAGCAACAGGTCATCTCCTATAACAACAAATTGAAGCAGCACAACAGGGACATTGCGAACCGTTCTGTTCTTGCTCCTGTTTCGGGATATATTTCTGAGCTGTATGTCAAAAATGGTGATAGAGTATCAGCCGGGACAAAGCTCGCTGAAATCAAAAACTCCGATTACCTTACAGTCCGTGTTCCTTTCCTCTCACAGAACGCAAAGAACATATACTTAAACCAGAGCGCAACCGTTTACATAGACGACAGAAACGAAGCTCATACAGGCTATGTGTCGCACGTTGCAACAGGCTCATACGCAACAGAAGCCGGTGCAATAGTTTCCGATGTCGAAATAACCTTTAAAAACCCCGGCGCACTCCTGCCTGGAGAGACTGTTACCGCAATTGTAGGCAACTTTGCCTGCAACGATATGGGAAAAATAGAAAATTCCGATGTTGAAATCATAACTGCCGAGGTTTCCGGTGATGTTACCAACCTCTCATATTCAAAGGGAGACAACATCGCAAAGAACAAGCTGCTTCTTAATATTTATGACGATTCATCAGACTCCGATATGCGTTCAAGCGAGCTGTCACTCAAGAACGCAAAGCTTTCGCTTGACGATCTTATGAAGAAGCTCGATGACTATACCGTTCGCTCTCCGATTTCGGGAACTATAATTTCAAAAACCATGAAGGAGGGTGACACGCTTGACGGAAACAAGTCGTCCCTTGCAATAGTTGCAGATATGTCAAAGCTCACCTTTGAAATGTCGGTCGACGAGCTTTATATAAAAGATATTTCAGTTGGTCAGAAGGTAATGGTTACCGCCGATGCCCTGCCGAGTAAGGTTTTTGAGGGTGTTGTTGACACCGTCAGCATAATCGGAAGCTCCGTAAGCGGAGTTACGGTTTATCCCGTAACAGTCGTAATATCCGAGTACGAAGGGCTGCTCCCTGGAATGAACGTCGACGCTGAGCTTGTTATAAGCAGCGTAAGCGATGTGCTTACAGTCCCGATAAACGCGATTTCACGCGGCAACCTCGTTATGGTAAAGGAAAACAGCAAGAAGAACAATAGTAAAAAAGAAGATTCAACACAAGAAGTTAAACCTTCCGGCTCAAAGGATATCGGAAACAAGCAAGGAGGCAAAGAGCCTTCGCGCATCCCCGAAGCTCCTGATGGTTATGAGTATGTAGTGGTCGAAACCGGCGCCACGAATGAAGACTTTGTTGAAATTATCTCCGGACTTTCCGAGGGAGATGTTATATACGTCACAGCAACACGCAATACGACCTCTGCATTTAACCCATTTACAGCAATGGGCGGCGGTATGCCGTCGGGCGGTTTTAACAGGGGAACCATGGGTTCCGGTATGCCGTCGGGCGGTTTTAACAGGGGAACCATGGGTTCCGGCATGCCGTCAGGCGGATTTAACAGAGGTAGCATGAACTCCGGTATGCAAGGTGGTGCCAGAACACGATGATAGAGCTTTCAGATGTTTACAAAATCTACGATGAGGGTGAAAACGAAGTCCGTGCACTTGATGGTGTTTCCTTCTTCATCGGCAAAGGCGAGTTTGTTGCAATAGTCGGAAAATCCGGTTCCGGAAAATCAACGTGCATGAATATAATAGGGGCACTGGATGTTCCAACAAGCGGAGTGTACAAACTGAACGGAACAGATGTTTCAACGCTCTCCGATAACGAGCTTGCAGACATCCGCAACAAAACTCTCGGTTTCATTTTTCAACAATATAATCTCATACCAAAAATGAACATCCTTGAAAATGTTGAGCTGCCGCTAATTTATCAGGGGCTTTCTGCAAAAAATCGCCATGAGAAGGCTATGGAAGCTCTCGGCAGAGTCGGCCTTGCCGACAGATGCCGCCATATGCCGAATCAACTTTCAGGTGGCCAGCAGCAAAGAGTTTCAATCGCGCGCGCCCTTGCGGCAGACCCTCCGGTCATACTTGCCGATGAGCCGACAGGTGCTCTGGATTCCCGCACCGGCCGCGATGTTATGAAGTTTCTTTTTGAGCTTAATGAGGGTGGAAAAACCGTAATACTCATAACCCACGATATCTCGATTGCCGAATGCGCAAAGCGCATTATCCGATTACACGACGGTAAAATCATTTCGGATACCCCCAACACTCCGAAGCTCGAAAACCTTGAATAGCGGAGGTGTCTATGAATATACAACAGTCACTTAAACTCGCGCTCAAAAGCATTGCCGGAAACAAAATGCGTTCCTTTCTCACGATGCTCGGAGTAATTATAGGCATCGCCTCCGTCATAACGCTTGTAAGCGTTGTTCAAGGTTTTTCAGATGATATGGTTTCAGCATTTGACTCAATCGGAACAAACAACATAACCGTTACGCTCACAGGGCGCGGCGGAAATATGAACATCAAACCGGAAGATATGATAGCTCTTGCAGACAAAAATCCTGAGCTGTTCTCTGCTGCAACCCCGAATATAACGATAATGGGCGCAACCGTAAAAAAATCTTCCAGCAATATTACTTCGCAAATTTACGGTGCGAATGAGGATTATGCAAAAATCAAGGATTACGCCGTTGCAAACGGCCGCTTTCTGTCATATATGGACACTAAAAACAGAAACTTCGTTTGCGTATTGGGAACATATGTCGCAAACGAACTTTTCGGCACCGCAAACCCGCTCGGAAATACAATCAGAATCAATGCAACTCCATACACGGTTATCGGTATTCTTGAAGAAGAGGGCGACAGCTCCGAAACAAGCACCGACAACATGGTGATAATCCCATATTCCTCAGCCTCACGTCTTGCAAGAAATGCAACAATCGGGAGTTACACTTTTGTTGCAAAGGATGCAGAGCTTATAGAAGAAGCAAAGAAGGTTATTGACGATTTTCTTTATGACGAGTTTGAGGATGAGGATGCTTATAACGTTTCAAACCTCGGCGAGCTTCTTGACAGTATCACAGAGCTTACCGACACACTTTCTCTCGTCCTTGCAGGAATTGCCGCAATCTCGCTTCTTGTCGGCGGAATAGGAATAATGAACATTATGCTCGTTTCCGTTACAGAGCGAACTCGCGAAATCGGCATTAGAAAGGCAATCGGAGGAAAGCGCCGCGACATTCTGTCTCAATTTGTAATAGAGGCGATGATAACAAGCGGGCTTGGCGGCATCATCGGAATTCTCGTTGGCTGGGGACTGACGATGATTCTCGCAAGCCTTCTGGGTGTCTCGGGAGGAGTTTCTTTCTCCGCCATTGCTCTGTCCTTTTCGGTTTCCGTGCTTATCGGTATTCTTTTTGGATACTTCCCGGCGGCAAAGGCTTCTAAGCTCAACCCGATAGACGCTCTGCGTCACGAATGATTTCAAAGGGGAAATGATTATGAAAAAATTTATTTGTTTACTACTCACTGCAATGCTCTTTATTTCCACAGCTCCGCTTTCACAAGCGGCAAATCTCCCTGCTGATGACGACATCGAAGCGATACTTGATGTCCTCAACATAATGACCTATGACAAAAACGGAAATTTTAACGAGGGGCAGTATGTCACACGGGCAGCGTTGTCTAAAATTCTTGTCAACTCCTCAAAATACAAGGGTGTTGCAACAGCTTCATCACGCATATCCCCCTTTGCAGATGTTCTCCACACTCATTGGAGCGCTCCATATGTCAGCGTTGCATCAAAAAACAAGTTTATGACTGGCTACTCTGACGGAACCTTCCGCCCTGAGCGAAACGTTCTTTTTGAAGAGACACTCAGCGCAACTCTGCGGCTTCTGGGCTACACAAACGAAGATTATACGGGCGGATATCCGGCAGGGCAAATTGCAAAAGCTGAAGATATCGGGCTTTTAGAGGGTATTTCGGCATACCAGGGATTGCCGATGCAAAGATCCGAGATGGCAAAGCTCGTATATAACTTTCTCAACACTCCGGCAAAGGGCGAGAGCTCAATTTATGCAACAAATCTCGGCTACACACCTACAAGCGAGCTTCTCACAATAGGCGACGTTTTTAAGGATAATGTAACAGGGCCTGTAACCGTAAAACCCGGAACCCTCTCATCACTCGGGCACACCTTCGCAAGAGTCTACAAAGACGGAAACGGCGCAAAAATTTCAGATATCGAAAACTATGACATAATTTATTACAGCAAGAACAGTAGCTCTGTCTGGGCATATTCGAGAAAGATTTCAGGAATAGTAAATGAAATTCTGCCAAATAAAGAGTCCCCCACCTCCGTAACCGTTTCCGGAGTAAAGTATCCGCTTAATTACTATGCTGCCCAGCGTGCCTTCGGGCTTGATGGGCTCAAAGCAGGAGAAACCGTCACGATGCTTCTTGACAAGAACGGAAATGTATGCGATGCCTACCCTGCAAGTGAGCTTTACGACTCTTTGATAGGCGTTCTGACAGATGTTTCGCAAAAAACCATCACAGCTTCTGACGGAACAAAAACAACAGGCTATTACGCCCGCATCCTTACTCTTGACGGAAGCTATGTTGAGATTGAGCAAGCGAGCAATTCTGATTCGTATATAGGAAAAGCCGTTATTCTTGACTATTCCACAAATAAAATCAGAAGCTACTCCTCGGGAAAGAGCAACATATCCGGATATATAAATTCAGAGGCGTATGTAATAGGAAGCACGCCTATTGCTCAGAACATCAAGCTGCTCGAAATCGATGACAACGGAAATATGATTTCTCCGACACTTGTGCGCCTTGACGGCGTGAAGCTCGATTCTTCTTCTGTCCTTCTCGCATCACGAAATTCCTCCGGCGCAGTTGACGGGCTTATTCTCAAAGATGTTACGGGCGATATGCACAAATACGGAATAATAACCGATATCACGAGGAATTCCGTAACGGATAAGGACGGTACTGTTTCAAAAGGCCCAACTCTTTATTCATACGACCTGGGCGGAGTTCGCGGAACGGCTTCTTTTGCACGGACATCGGTTTCTCTCACAGAAGGCCCCTGCGTATTCATGTATAAGGACGGCGAGCTTTCAGATGCGAAAAATCTCATCCGTGCAGACAATGTTTCGCTTCTTACTCCGGAGTCCGTTACACTCTCCTCAGGAGCAAAGCATAAGCTTTCGCCAAATGTTCTTGTGTATAAAGTAATCGGTGACGATAAGCTTCTCACAACGCTTGACGAAGCGGTTTCACACCGCGGAACAACATGGGTCTACTATGACGATATTCAGTCGGCAGGCGGGCTTGTCAGAGTAATATATATTAAGTAAACGCATCAATACCCCCGCATATGCCGAGTGTTCTTAAGGACACTCGGCAGTTTTATTCGCCTTTCGGCGAGTTATATTGCTTTGCAGTGATATTTGCATTGCAAGTGATATTGTGCTGCGCACAGTTTATGGCGAAAAAAATACCACTAAAACCGTAGGTTTTAATATCACTTT
>JAZRPO010000025.1:0-20887 GCA_045649265.1 Eubacteriales bacterium | reverse complement strand
TTTTCCCTGAAATAAGGGCTACCGAGGCTTGCCGGGGCCTGATACTCACGTTTGTTTCTTATTGTTATAAAGAGAAGAACGAGAATCGTTACAATATATGGCGCCATATCAAGAAATGCAGGGTGAATAGTAAGATGTAATCCAAAAAGGCTTATCTCTCCCTGAGCATAGAACATAAGTCCACGAACTGCGCCGAAGAGATATGCACCAAGGATTGCGCGGAGAGGATTCCACATCGCAAATATTACAAGCGCAACCGATATCCAGCCAACTCCTGCCGTAACATCAGGTTGCCAGTTTTTCAGGAATGAAATCGAATAATACCCTCCGCCTATTCCGCAGAAAAAGCCGCCTATAATCAAGTGGACATATTTATGAAGCGAAACATTTATTCCTGCAGCATCTGCTGCCGCAGGGCTTTCACCTACAACACGGGCGCGGAGGCCGGTGTTTGTGTGCTTAAAATAAATATATAGAACAACAGCACACAAAAGGGATGCCGGAACAAATATGCTTTGTTCAAAAAACGCCTTGCCAATTATCGGTATATCGGACAAATACGGGATTCTCTGGATACCGAGAACCGATGTAACAGATTCAGGAATGTTTGCGCTCGTTCCAGAAACCGACTTGCCTATAAGCCCTGCTGCGCCGCTTCCGAAGGTTGCAAGTGCAAGGCCTGTAACAACCTGATTTCCACGGAGAGTAACGGTTATTATCGCATATATCAGGGCACCAATCGCTCCTGCAAGACCTGCCGAAAGAACAGCAAGAAGCGGGTTTCCGGTTATGCAGCCTACGAGATATCCCGTTGACGCACCAAGAAGCATCATGCCCTCAATACCGAGGTTCATGTTTCCGACTTTTTCTCCCATTATTCCGCCGAGCGTTCCAAAAAGTGCGGGAGTTCCGAGCTGCATAACCGTTTGCAGAAAGGACCCTGCAACTACTAAAAATGAACCCATTATTTTGCGCCTCCCTTCTTGTTTCGAAGTGTAATCTTATAATTCAAGAAGAATTCACTTCCGAGAACAAAGAGGATAATCAATGCCTGAAGAGCATATATGAGGTGAATGGGTATCCCAAGCACCGTGTCAAGCGTGTTGCCACCTACAAGCAAAATCGCGTACAGGAGCGAGGTTATTATAACAGCGGGGGGTGACATACGTGCGAGGTATGTAGTGATAACCGCAGTAAAGCCAAGACCGCCCGTTATTTCAACATTGAGGGTTCTCTGGACGGCTGACGCTTCAATCATTCCTGCCGCGCCGCAAATGGCACCTGACAGCACAACTGCAATTATTATAGTCTTATTGACGTTTATGCCGGCATAACACGCCGTTGCCGGACTCTCTCCGAGAACTGAAATTTCGTATCCGAACTTTGTGCGTGAAATAAGAATATAAATAACAACAACCAGCACAATCGCAATTACCCAACCGATATGGACTCCGAACAGCTTCGGCAGCTGTCCGCTCGCCTCAAACATTGCTATTTTAGGAGTCAAGCCGTCAGCGCGCCACGGCCCGTTTTGGAGATATGATATCCAGTTGAGCGCGATGTAATTGAGCATGAGCGTAACAAGCGTTTCGTTTGTTCCGAACTTTACTTTGAGTATTGCAGGAATGAGGGCGAGAAGCCCTCCGCAAAAGAGCCCTGCAAGAAACATGAGTGGAAGCAAAACATATGACGGCAAATATGAAAAGTTAAGTGCAACATATGCCGCTCCGAATGCGCCCATGCACATCTGCCCTTCTGCACCAATATTCCAGAATTTCATTTTAAATGCAACAAGTATGCCAAGCGACAAGATAACAAGCGGAACTGCTATTTTGATTGTTTCCGTTATTTTATATTTCGAGCCGAGAGACCCTTTGATGAGCCCCCCAAAGAAATCCAACGGATTATAGCCGAGGAGTGCAATAATAACAGAAGCAAACAAAAGCGCCACGACAATCGCAACAATCTGGGCAATAACAGCCTTAACGGGCGAAAGCTCCGGTTTTTTTACTATTCTGAACACTTTCAGCCCTCCTTCTTTTCTTTGTAACCAAGCATAAGCATTCCGACTTCTTCTTTGGTTATGGTCTTCGGATCAACAATGTCCATAACCTCTCCGTCATGCATAACCAAAAGCCTGTCGCATAACGCAAGAAGAACGTCAAGGTCCTCACCTATAAAAAGAACTCCTACACCTGATTTTTTCTGCGAATTCAAAATGTCATATATATTGTATGAAGCGTTTATATCAAGCCCTCGTACGGGGTATGCGGTAATAAGCAGCTTGGGATTGAGCTCAACCTCTCTGCCAAGAAGAACCTTCTGTATATTTCCTCCGGAGAGCTTGCGGAGAATATGGTTTACCGACGGAGTTTTAACATCGTACCTCTCAACTATATCCTCAGCCTGCTTTTTTCCCTTTTTTCTGTCTATGAAAACGCCCTTCTCTCTCTGATATGAGCGCAAAAGAACGTTGTTTGTTATATCCATCCCGGCGACAAGCCCCATTCCCAGCCTGTCTTCAGGAACAAACGACATACTGACGCCGCGCCGCAGAATTTCTATCGGCGAAAGGCCAAGGATTTCCTCGTCTTCAAAACGGATGCTGCCACCCGATGCCTTCTGCATACCTGCAATAATCTCGCACAGCTCCTTCTGTCCGCTTCCGGCAATGCCCGCTACTCCAAGAATCTCGCCACCATACACGTCAAAGGTCATACCTTTGAGAACTTCTCGACCAAGGTCATTCCGGCAAGTAATTTCCTTCACTTCAAGCACGGGCTTCTCCGAGAGAGTCGGAGCTTCGCGGCAAATTTTAAGCTCAACCTCTTTCCCAACCATAAGCTCGGTGAGCTTCTGCGGATTCGTTTCGCAGGTGTTAACCGTTGCAATAGTTTCCCCGTCGCGAAGTACCGTAACCCTGTCGCTTATCTCCATAACCTCATTGAGCTTATGTGTAATTATAATAATTGCACAACCCTGTTTTTTCATGTTGCGGAGAATTTCGAAGAGAGTTTCCGATTCTTGCGGAGTAAGAACTGCTGTCGGCTCATCAAGAATGAACATATTCGCACCGGAATAGAGCATTTTCACGATCTCAACTGTCTGTTTCTCGCCAACAGACATATTGTAGACCTTCTTATCAGGATCAACTTCGAGCTGATATTTTGCCGATATATCAGAAAGCCGTTTTTTAATCTCCTTCGGCTTTGCAAAAAGGCCTTTTTCACTTCCTGCCGAAATGTTTTCCGCCGCACTCATAACTTCAACCAGCTTGAAATGCTGGTGCACCATACCAATACCAGCTTCAATAGAGTCATGCGGAGATGCAAAGGAAACGGATTTCCCCATAATCTTTATCTCGCCAGAATCCGGCGAATATATGCCGGTGAGAATATTCATAAGCGTGCTTTTTCCTGAGCCGTTTTCTCCGAGCAAAGCATGAATCTCTCCTGCACGAACCTGGAGATGCGCATTACGGTTTGCATATACCGTTCCGAAAACCTTGGTAATGCCGCTAAGCTCAATACATACTTCATTAGACATGTATAAGAATCCCGCCTTTCCTGATTTTATGGTGAACATCGGATAGAGAAGAATAAAAAAACAGAATTCTTCGCTGTTCGATGCCCATCATTTAAAACAGAGGGGTTCGGGAAGCCGAACCCCTCAAAGCAATCGTTAAATTTTAGCCGATTGTGCCGATGACACCCTCGATGAACCAATTCATGTTGTAAATTTCTTCATTGGTCATACCGTTGGGATACTTGACGTTGCCGTCCTGATCCTTGATCTCGCCCGAGAAGAGAACGAGGCTGCCGTCAATGATAGCATTCTTTGCAGCTTCAACCTTCTCTGCAGTGCCCTCTGCGCAGAGGTCTGAAAGCTCGTCAAGACCAACCCAACCGGAAGCAAGGCCTTCCCAGTATGCAGCCGGCTCCCAGGTTCCTTCTGTGATGCGTGTTACGCAGTCAACATAGAACTTGTCCCAATAGAAGAGCGGAGCTGTGAGATATGCCTTCGGAGCGGCATCCGGAGTCGGAGTGTTGTAACCGATAGCAAATGCGCCTCTTTCCTCTGCTGCAACCTGCGGAGCGGGTGAATCCTGATGCTGCTCGATAACGTCGCAGCCCTTGTCAAGAAGTGTAAGCGCTGCCTGCTTCTCGATAGCAGGATCATACCATGTGTTTGTCCATACAACTTCAACTGTTGCATCCGGATTTACGGACTGAACTCCAAGAGTGAATGCGTTGATTCCGCGGATAACTTCGGGAATCTGCATAGCAGCAACATAACCAATCTTGTTTGACTGTGTCTTCATACCTGCAACGATACCTGCAAGGTAACGCGGCTCAATAACTCTTCCCATGTAGTTGCACATATTCGGAAGTGTCTTATAGCCTGTTCCATGGTTGAAGTAGATTTCCGGATATTCCTTTGCAACGATCTCGGTGTAATCCATGTGGCCGAAGCTCGTTGTAAAGATGACGTTACAGCCTGCGTTAATAAGCTCGCGGATTGCAACTTCGCACTCTGCGCTCTCAGGAACGTTCTCCTTGTAGAGGCACTCATAGCCCTCAGCTTCAAGAGCGAGTCTGCCCTTGTCGTGAGCCTGAGTGTAGCCGCCGTCGTTTACGTCACCGATGTAAACGAAGCCTACTTTAACGTCTTCCTTTGCGATTGCAGCAAGTGTGCTGCCTTCGCCCTCGTTGTTCTCCGGAGCCTCAGCAGGTGCGCAAGCTGCAAAAGCGCAAACCATAACTGCTGCAAGGAGAATTGCCAAAAGTTTTTTTGCCATGATGTTTGACCTCCTTAAAATATATGTGAAGCGCGCCCTGCGCCTCAATTATGAAATTAATCTGCAAATACAACGCCGCTCTCAGACGACATTGACGCAACTTTTGCAAGGCTCTCAACACGAACGCCGAGCTCTCTCACCCTCTCGCCGCCGTCCTGAAACGCTTTTTCGACTGCAATTCCGGCTCCGACAACCTCTGCCCCTGCCTGACGAACAATATCAACAAGCCCGCAGAGCGCTGCACCCTTTGCAAGAAAATCATCTATCAGTAAAACACGGTCATTTTCGCTGAGGAATTTTTTTGAAACGATTATATCGTAAAAGCGGTCCTTCGTAAAAGAATGGACACGGCTTGTATATGTATCTCCGGAAATGTTCTTTGAAGCAGCTTTCTTCGCAAAAACAACAGGAGTTTTGAAATACTGCGCCGCAATGCAAGCGATTCCGATGCCGGAGGCTTCTATCGTAAGAATTTTATTCACTCCGCAGTCGCCAAACAAGCGGAAAAGCTCACGCCCGAGTTCGTTGAGAAGCTCAACGTCAATCTGATGATTGAGGAAGCTGTCAACCTTGAGAACATCGCCCCCAAGCACTACACCGTCACGCTTTATTCTGTCTTCAAGAAGTTTCATCCTTACCTCCCGAATTTTGTCAAAAGAGTACATCTAAATTATACATTATACCCCCATGCATTTCAAGATTAAAATTAATTTTTTATTAACAAAATACTATCAAAAAAATTTTTCTAAAAAACAAAAATTTTGTCTTGACATTTGCCGAAAAAGATACTATAATATTCACGTTGTCGATTGAACAACATGGATATGCGAGTGTGCTGGAATAGGCAGACAGGCACGTTTGAGGGGCGTGTGTCCATGACGTATGGGTTCAAGTCCCATCACTCGCACCAAAAAACACTTGCTATCGCAAGTGTTTTTTTATTTTGAAATGGGGGATTCTTCTTGCAAATAACACTCATTACACTCGCTCAGCTTTGCGTGATGTTCACCTTTATGACGATCGGATACTTTTTCCGCAAAAAGAACATGCTGTGCGAAAGTGCAGGGTCAACACTGTCAAAGCTTGTAGTCAATATTTTTCTCCCCTCTATGATTGTCCTCTCCTTTTCGCGCAATTTTAATCCCGATGTCATACAGGACAAGCTGATGATTTTTGTTTTCTCGCTTGTCGTTCTTATTGTCACCGCCATCCTTTCAATAATCATTGCAAGGTTTTTTTCAAAAAACAAAACCTCACAAGGCATATATATGTACAGCTTCACAATCCCCAACCTCGGCTATATGGCATACCCGCTTTCCAAGGCGATTTTCGGAGAAAGTGCATTTCTCGACACCCTCGTTTATTGCCTGCCCTACAGCCTCTTTATTTACACCTTTGGGGTTTACATCCTCACGTCAAACAAAAAGATAACGTTTAAAACTCTTCTCAACCCCACTATGGTCGCAGCCATAGTCGGAATTGTCATGGGTCTTGCTAAAATCCAGCTTCCGGCAATTCTTGTCAGAATCCTTGAAACCGCCGAGGGCTGCGTTACCCCCTGCGCAATGATTCTCACCGGAACAGTTTTTGCAAGAATAAATATGAAATCAGTTTTTCTTGACCCTCGCTCATACATCGCTTCAGCAATCCGCCTTCTGATTATCCCCATCGCCGCTCTTTTCGTTTTCAGGCTTCTTGATGTCCCTAACAACTGGGTTATAGCGGCAATAAGTGTTCTTGCAATGCCCATGGGCGTAAACAGCGTCATTTTTCCGGAAGCCTACGGTGGCGATGCTGAGTCCGGCGCAAAGGTCTGCTTTATGTCGGCAGTCCTCGCGCTTGTGACAATTCCGATAGTATTTAGTCTTTTGTAAAACAAAAAGCTCTGCCCGATGAGGCACCCTCCATAAGGAAGGTACCTCATCGGGCAGAGCTTTTTATATTGCCATAAAGCTTTCCTCTCCGCGAAGCACACTTACTTTCCCTGCGCTCATATCAAAGACTTTTGCGGCAACCTTGTCAAAATCCTCAGATGGAATGAGAAACGATATTACCACCTCAGCTCCGTAATCTGAAACAACATTCTTAGCTCCCATTTCTGAAATTGCTTTGTTGATCATTTCAAAAAGGTTGTATGGTACAGAAAGCTCAGACGCGGTCCAGAGCCGCATAACTGCAATTCCCGCAGCATCAAGAGCGATCTTTGCAGAATGGGAATAGGCGCGGACAAGCCCGCCTCCTCCAAGAAGAATGCCGCCGAAATACCTCGTCACCACGCAGCAGAAATCAAAAACTTCTTCCTTCCTGAAAACATCAAGAACAGGAAGCCCCGCCGTCCCCTGAGGCTCTCCGTTGTCGGAGTATCGAATGATGTTGTTTTCTCTTATGGAGTATGCATAAACATTATGGGTTGCGGTTTTGTGTTTTTCATTCTGCTCTGCAATGAAGGCAAGGGCTTCTTCTTCGGTTTTTGTATATCTTACAGCTCCTATGAATCTTGACTTTTTTTCAACAAATTCATCAAGCCCATCCCCTGCCGGGACTCTAAAACTCGTCACATTCCTCACCACCAAGTTGTCTTTTAATTCTGCCGTAAAGCCTGTCATCTGCGACTAATGTAACTTCAATTCCGTTGTCATTGTAATTCGTTCCAAGCACCTTTCCATCACGGTGCAAAACATCCAGAAGAGCTGTTTTGTCATACGGGATAATAACAGTTACCTGCCGCTCAGTTTTCGACAGCTTCTCGCATATTTTTCTACAGAGAGCGTCCTTTCCCTCTCCTGTTTTTGCCGAAACACAAACAAAATCAGAAGCTCCTCCGAATTCCGACACATCGCCTATCAAATCGCACTTATTGAAGAGAATAATTCTCGGAACTTCTCCTGCGCCAAGCTCGTCAATAACCTTTTCCGTAACACGGATATGGTCTTGCATATCGGGGCTTGATGCATCGACTACGTGCAAAATCAAATCAGCATATAAAAGCTCTTCAAGAGTTGCCCGAAACGCACGCGTCAGATGATGCGGAAGCTTTCTTATAAAACCGACCGTATCTGAGAGAATGACCTCTGCCGTGTCACTTATGCGGAACTTTCGCGAGGTTGTGTCAAGTGTATCAAACAGCCTGTTTTCTGCATGAATGTCTGAGCCTGTCAGCATATTCAGGAGTGTCGATTTTCCCGCATTCGTATATCCTATAAGAGCAACCACCGGAATCTCTCGGCGGTGGCGGTTTCTCCTTTGCTCATTTCTGACCCGTTTTACCGCTAAAAGCTCTTCTTCAAGGCGCGAAATTCTTCTGCGAATATGCCGTCTGTCCGTTTCGAGCTTCGTTTCTCCCGGCCCTCGAGTTCCTATTCCGCCGCCGAGCCTTGAGAGCGACGTCGAGCCTCCTGCAAGGCGGGGCAGGATATATTTATACTGTGCAAGCTCTACCTGCAGCCTTCCCTCGCGAGATTGCGCGCGGCTTGCAAAAATATCGAGAATAAGCGTTGAACGATCAAGCACACGGACCTTCAAAATATCTTCGAGGTTCTTTGTTTGCGCCGGAGAAAGCTCATTATCAAAAACAACAAGCGAAACATTGTTTTTCTCAACAAGGTCTGCAATCTCTATTGCCTTTCCCGTACCTATGAGCGTCTTCGGCTCAGGGGCATGGCGTTGCTGGATAACTCTTGCTATCTCCTCGCCGCCTGCCGTCGAAAGAAGCTCCGAAAGCTCATCCATTGAGCTTTCGTTAACGTTTTCCTCATCTATATATATATCAGCCGCAAGCCCTACAAGGATTGCTCTTTCCAAAGTTTTTTCGTTCTCCATAAATCTTCCTCATTAACTTTATATTCTTAGTATAACTTAATTCGGGCATTGTATCAATATTAAATTTGCCGAACGACCGACAATGTGATATACTTATTGTGGAGAAATTTTTTCTAGGGGTGATGGTATGCTCCACCTTGTTCTTGGCAGGGCAAAAAGCGGTAAAACTTCATACATAATTGAAAAAATAAAAGAGAACTGCGCGCCGGGGGGGATTTTTCTCGTTCCCGAGCAGTTTTCTCATGTAACCGAGCGAAACCTCTGCAAGAAGTGTGGTAACTCGGTTTCTCTTTATACTGAAGTCACGAGCTTTCGCAGGCTCGCTTCAAGGATAAAAACCGAGGTTGGCGGAGTTGCTGCAAACATCATCAGCAACGGAGACCGTATTCTTCATCTGTATTCCGCAATAAATGATGTCGCCCTCTCTCTTTCAACCCTTTCCAAAACCGCGCGCCGCCCCGAAAAGCTCGCCTCGATTCTTTCTGCGATTGACGAGTTCAAGGCATATGGTGTCTCCCCCAAGGACCTTGCAAAGGCTTCACGTGAGGTCAACTCTTCTCTTTCCGGGAAGCTTTCTGACCTTTCCAGGATTTACGCTGCATACGAAAACCGTCTCGGAGAAGATAACTTTGATGCCTATGATGAGCTTGCCTTTGTTGCGAAAGCTCTCCGAAAACACGACTTTTTTGTAGGCAAAACCGTGTATCTTGACTGTTTTTCAGGCTTTACCGCCGCACAATTTGACATAATCAAAAGTGCAATTTCAAAAGCAAAGGATGTCTATCTATCTCTTGCGCTCCCAAAAAACGTCGAAGCCGGTGCGGAGAACGGAATTTTTGATAAACTTCTTTCAACAAAGGCGCGCCTTGTTTCCATTGCGGAAAGCTGTGGCGTTGCGTTTGATGAAATCTGTCCCGATTTTTCCGGAAGCGGGCCGATTTCACATCTTGACAAGGCCCTTTTTTCAGATAATTTTATTCCTTATGAAGGGGATTCTCCCGAAATAACAATCTCGGCATCTGACGGCATCTTTGAAGAGGCTGAGCTTTCTGCTGCATATATCCTTGGAGAAGTCAGGAAAGGCGCGAGGTTTCATGATTTTTCAGTAGCTGTCTGCCGAGGCGAATATCTGCCGGTTTGTCGTGCTGTTTTTTCACGCTATGAAATCCCTGCAAATACTTCTACCCCTACCCCGATTGTTGCAAAGCCCATAATATCGCTTCTGCTTTCGGCTCTCGAATGCGCCTTCCGTGGAATCCGCACTGAGCTTGTTATGGAGTATGTCAAGACCGGTTTTTCAGGAATCTCTGCAAGAAATCTCGATATATTTGAGAATTATCTGTACACCTGGTCGCCACGGCAATATGAATGGGAAGGCGGAAAGGATTTTTGCAAGAATCCGCTCGGAATCTCCGCAGAGGAAACGGATGAGACGATTGAAACGCTGAGAATAGTCAACGCTTCCCGTAAAAAGGTTTGCGAGCCGATCTCCCGCCTTTCTTCCGCAATAAAGAGAAGCGAGAACGGTGAACAACTCGCCTCAGCACTTTATGACTTTATAAATGAAATTAACCTGCCGCGACGTTGCTCGGCATATTCATACCTTGAAAGGCTCTCCGGCAGATTCGAAGAAGCTGATGAATATGAAGCGCTGCTCAACATTCTCTATGAAGCGATCGACAGCCTCGGAAGGCTTGAAGCAGAGAGGCTTTCAGCTGAGGAGTTTTATCTTATTTTCAAGCTCCTTATATCGCAATATGAGCTTTCAACAATTCCGTCGACGGTTGACTGCGTGAATGTTTCTGACCTTGACCGCGCAGACGGAGAACACTGCAAATACAGGATTGTTCTCGGCGCAAATGACGGTTTTTTCCCAAAAAGCGAAGAGGCAGCGGGGCTTCTTACTGATAATGACAGGCAGGAGCTTCTGGATTTTGGAATTGAGCTTGCACCCAGCCTTTTTGAACGCATTTTTGAAGAATACCGCACCGTTCACAGTGTTCTTTGCTCTGCTGAACGTGGAATTTATATAAGTTATCGGACTATTTCGTCTCTCGGTGAGGAAATGTATGAGGCGCAGCCTGTTTCGCGCATACGAGAAATTTTTCCGAAGGCAAGGGCAGGCATGACCCTCTCTCAGGCAAGGAGACTTGCCAGAATCCCCTGTTTTGATGAAAGTGTTACGGAATCGGCAGCCGATGCTCTGTGGAAAAATGATTCGTCACTTTCGGACCGACTCGCTACCATAAGACAGAATTCAAAAGTCCCGCGTGGCCCGATAATGTCTCCTGAAAATATTGAGGCAGTTTTCGGGAAGAAAATTCGTTTAAGCGCTTCAAGGGCGGACCTTTTCTCGTCGTGCAGGTATGCATATTTTCTGAGATACGGGATGCGGGCTTATCCGCGCGTGCGCGGCGAAATCTCTCCGATTGAAGCCGGGACACTTATGCACTATGTTCTCGAAAGGGTTGTAGGCAAGCTCTCTGCTGAAAACACATTTAATGAGAAAACCGCCGCAAATTATGCCCACGAGGCCTGCCGTGCATACCTTACCGAGCATCTTTCGGGAGCAGGCGAGCTTTCCGGAAGAATGAGCTTTATTCTCAATGAAATTGAAAATACGGTTGTCTCTGCACTTCTTGACATCTGCCGTGAGCTTAAAAAGGGGAGCTTTGTTCCGTGTGATTTTGAGCTTGATTTTTCATCTCACGGAGACTTGCCGCCTATTGAGCTTTGCGGCGAGCACTCTACCGTTACTTTTGTCGGGAAGGTTGACCGTGTTGATGCCTACACTCATAATGGCGACTTGTATCTGAGAGTTGTTGACTATAAATCCGGCACTAAAAAGTTTTCGCTTAACGAAACAGTTAACGGAATAGGAATGCAACTGCTGCTTTATATGTTCGCCCTCGAGGAAATGGGGTTTTCAAAGTATGGAAAAGCGCCAAAATCGGCAGGGGTAATGTATGTTCCCATAGCACGGAGCTTTTCCGATACAAGAGGAGCCTCCCCTGCTCCGAAAAGGCGTGAGGGTGTCATTCTCCGTGATACCGATATAATCAATGCTATGGAGAGCGGAAACGAAAAAGAGTATGTGCCAATCACTCTTACAAAAAACGGTAGCCTTTCAAAAACTTCCTCCGTTCTTTCGGAAAAAGAGTTTTCACGGGTAAAGGACAGGTTGAAGAAAATTCTCACCCGGATAGGGGATGAGCTCTCACGCGGGGAAATTGACCCGAACCCCTATCTTCACGCAAACTACGATTCGTGTATGTGGTGTGAATACAAAAACGTTTGTGCCTTTGACGAGGATCGCGGCAGCGACTGCAAGCGCGAGCTCTTGTCTGTTAAGGCAAGCGATTTCCTGGATGATAAGGAGGCTGAAGCATGAACGATGTAAAATGGACTCGTGATCAGCAGAATGCCATTGATGCGCGTGAGAGCTCTCTGCTTGTTTCCGCAGCAGCCGGCTCGGGAAAAACCGCTGTTCTCGTGGAAAGACTTGTAAAGCGTATTGTTGATGAGCGACTTGACATAACGCAATTTTTAATTATCACCTACACAAAAGCAGCGGCGAGCGAGATTAAAAAGAAGATAAGCCGGGCTCTTATTGATAGAATTGCACAAAACCCCGGAGACCGCCATCTCCGCCGTCAGCTCGCCCTGTGCGGAAGCGCAAGGATTTCAACCGTCCATTCCTTCTGCTCGTGGGTTTTAAAAAACTATTCTGAAAACGATTCTGCCATTTCGGATTTCCGGATTCTTGACGAAGCAGAGGGTAAGCTCATCCTCAGCGAAACACTTTCCGAGCTTATTGAAAGAAAATACGAAGAAAAAAGCGATTCGTTCCTTGCTCTTGCAAAATATATGAATGACGGGCGGGGAGACAAGCTTCTTTTTTCCTCGGTTTTTGAACTTCTCGAAAAAAGCAGAAGTCATCCCTATCCGGAAAAGTGGCTTTTCAAAGCAGCTCAGGCATATAACACCGAGGGCATCGGCAATATCAAGGAAACCGTCTGGGGGCGCGAAATGTTTTTGCGTGCAAGCGAAACTATCCGCTTCTGTGCCGATACAGTCTCAGTTCTCTCGGCAGATATTGAAACAAATGCAGAGGCGTCGTCGCTCTACCACGATTCATTGTTCGATGCCCGAGCCGAAATCGAAAAGTGTTTTTCTGATGACTGGGACACTCTTTTTGAAAACACGCAAAAGTTTTCTCTCGCTTCTCTACCCTCGTCAAAAGGCTTCTCGGATAAGACAATATCCAAGAGACTCGGCGATGTTTTCAAGACGATGAGAGAAGATATGCGGAATATCCCCGAAAAGCTTTTGCAAGCTGACAGCAAAACGCTCCTTTCTGAGGTTTCAGCTCTCTACCCCATAGTCAAAGAGCTTACTTCCCTTGCAGCAGAGCTTCTCATACGCTTTGAAAATGAGAAAAAGCGGCGCAACGCCCTTGACTATTCTGACCTCGAACACCTTTGCATAAAGCTTCTCATAGACGACTATGACGAAGAGCGTGACATTGTTTTTCCGAGCAAGGTCGGGCGCGAGCTTTCGGAGTCCTTCTGTGAAATTCTTCTTGACGAATTTCAGGACAGCAACATAATTCAGGATATAATCTTCCGCTCTGTTTCAAAAAACGAGAAAAATATTGTTATGGTGGGCGATGTCAAACAGTCAATCTACGGCTTCCGCCTTGCCGACCCGTCAATATTTATGAAAAAGTACAAGAACTTCAAAAGCTTTGATACCGCCGGAAATGGAGAGCCGCGTTGTATTTCTCTTTCTCAGAATTTCCGTTCAAGAAGTGAGATTCTTGATACTGCAAACGGTATTTTTTCACGCATTATGACAGAAAGGCTCGGAGGAGTGGATTATACCCGCGAGCATTATCTCATACCACGCCAGGACATCCCCTTGCGCAACGATATGCAGACTGAGTTCTGCCTTATCGACTACGTTCAGGGTGAAGAAAAGAACGGCGAAGCCGAGGCCCGTTTTACTGCGCTCAAAATATCGGAGCTTGTAGAGAGCGGCTTCCTTATAAGCGAAAAGGACGGTAGCCTCCGTCCGTGCAGGTACAGCGATTTTGCAATCCTTCTCCGCTCAGCATCAACCTCTGCTCCGCTCTATGAACGTGAGCTTAAAAATTTCAACATTCCGTTTATTGCCCCAAAGGCGGGCGGGCTTCTCAATAAGACTGAGGTTATGGCTATCGTTTCTTTCCTTTCAGTCATTGATAATCCCACATCGGACATTCCGCTTCTTGCCACTCTCAAATCCCCCTTATTTGCATTTAGTGCAGACGACTTGTGCGAAATCCGAAAAAAGAGCGAGGCATCTATTTTTTCCTGCATGGAAAAGCTTTCAGCCGATGACTCTGCCACAGGAAGAAAGTGCCGCAAGTTTCTCTCTCTTCTGTGCACCTTGCGAACCCTCTCACGGGGAAAAAGCGCAAGCGAGCTGATTTGGGAAATCTACAACCGCACAAATGCGCTCGGAATGTTTGGCGCGCTTCCTTACGGAAAGGAAAGACAGAAGAATTTGCTTGAATTTTACAGAAGCGCAGAGGAGTTTGAGGCGCTCGGCTATAACGGGTTATACAAATTTATCTCTCACATTGCACAACTTTCTGAAAACAATGGTGATATTGCAACGGCAAGAACCTACTCAAGCGATGCGGTTACAATTCTTACAATGCACAAATCGAAGGGGCTTGAATTTCCCATAGTTTTTGTGGGAAGCGCAATTCGAAGCTTTAACCTTGAAGATATCAAAGCCCCTATCCTTATTCACCCCGACCTTGGTATCGGGCTTAACTTCAAAGATTCAAAAACCGGCGTCAACTGTTCGACCATTATGCGCGAAGCTGTCCGCCGCAGAATAATGGACGAGCAAAAAAGCGAAGAAATGCGCCTTCTTTACGTTGCACTTACGCGTGCCCGCGAGAAAATGTTTATAACCGCTTCGCGCGATAACTGTGCAAAAAAGCTCTCTGATGTTTTCTCAAATAACACTTACCGCGAGCTTGATGCGGGAAACCTATCCCGAAGAAACGATGCGTTTCTCTGGTTTCTTTTTCCTCTACTTCGTACAGAAAATGGAATTGATTTGTTTGCATACGGAGATGTGCAGCTTTCTGAAACAGAAAAAATCCCGGGCCTTTCAGCGTGCGTCATTCCCTCCTCCGAAATCCCCCATGAGCCCGAATTGGAAAAGGGTGATATGGGAAAAGAAAGCACAGAAGCTTCTGATTTTACTTTTAAGGAATTTTTATACCCATACTCTGATGCAACAGCTCTGCCCTCAAAGCTCACTGCAACAAAGCTTTCCTCCGTTTTGCCCTCACCTCGCGTTGCATGGAGAAAGCACTTCCCCCGCCCGAAATTCATCCGCGAAAAGAAGCTCTCGCCGACAGAGCGCGGAACTGCGCTTCATATGGCGATGCAATTTGCAGATTTCTCAAAATGCGAAACTGAGCAGGGTGCAGCAAATGAGCTGCTTCGCTTGTATGAAGAAAAATTTCTTACAAAAGCAGAAGTGGAGGCTGTATCCCCGGAGCACATTTCAGCTTTTCTCAACTCAGCTATCGGCCTTGCAATGAAACAGGCAGATAAAATTCAACGAGAGTTTAAGTTTTCTGTTCTTTTGCCGGCAAGCGAGCTGCTTTCCGGCGCCACCTCTTCTGACGATGAAATTCTCCTGCAAGGTGTTATAGATTTGTATTTTGAAAAGGATGGCGAGGTAACAATAGTCGATTTCAAAACTGACCACCACCCTCCTGAGGGCGAGGTTCTGGAAAAATACAAAGCTCAGCTCTTGGCATATCAGCGCGCGCTGTTTGAAATGACCGGAAATCACGCAAAAAATCTTTTCCTGTATCTCGTTCCTCATAAAAAATACATCAAGCTGTAAATACACCGTTTTATATTTTAAAATCCCCCAAAAGCAAACGCTTTCGGGGGATTACTCTTTTTGCAATTTTTATATCACATTTCTGTCAATTTTGGGCTTGACTATAAAATCCCCATCAGATTCGGATACTGCAGTTATAACCATATCCCTGACGATCTTATCCGGTGCCGGATAATCAATCGGGATATTAACATCAAAGACAAGATTTTTAGTGCCAATGCCGTGAACTATACGAAAATCGTGAATTGAAAAGCTCTCATCAAGGCTTGTAATCGCTTCTTCCGCTTTGTTACGGATTGCACAAAACTCCTCGTTTTCAATCTCTAACGGGTCTATATGAATAAGAACCTCAATTCCAAATTTTGCGGAAATCTCATTCTCAATGCGGTCAACAAGATTATGACTTTCCATAATGTCCTCAGTGGAAGAAACTTCAGCATGGAGAGATGCAAACAGCTTTCCCGGCCCATATTCATGAACAATGACATCGTGTATCCCCAGAATTTTGTCATGGCTGAGAATCTCGCGGCTTATGTTGTCAACCAGCTCCTTGCTCGGTGCTGAGCCGAGAAGCCTGTTCAATGTGTTTTTGATCATCCCGATTCCTGTCCTGAAAATCAGAAAACATACCAAAACACCTATATATCCGTCAATCGGAAGTGCGATAAATCGGGAGAGAATTATGCCGACGAGCGTGACTGTTGTTGCGAGGGCATCGGATATGCTGTCAATGGCAACAGCCTCTATTGCGGCAGAGGAAATTCTTTTTCCCAGTTTTCTGTTAAACAAAGCCATCCAGAGTTTTAAAAGCACAGATACTGCAAGACCAATGACAGCACTCAGTGAAAAAGTGGCTTTTTCACCGCTTATAATCCGTGAAATTGAGGATTTTCCCATTTCAAACCCTGCAAGCATAACAAGAAATGCTATAACAAGGGCACAGACATACTCAACCCTGCCATGCCCGAAAGGGTGCTCGCGGTCAGCCGGTTTTGAAGAAATCTTAAAGCCGAAAAGCGTCACTATGCTTGTTGCACTGTCAGAAAGATTATTTGCTGCATCTGCCATAACGGCTATACTGTTTGAAAAAATGCCGAAAACTAATTTTGATACAGCAAGGATAGCATTGCATATGATCCCCACAACACTGGCGACTACGCCATAGCGGGTTCTGACTGCCGGGTTTGTTGTGTTTTTAAACTCTTTTACAAACACCCTGACTATAAACTCTGTCATCTGACCACAAGCCTTTCCATTATTTTAAAAGCGCCGCTCGGATGTGGCGGACCGCATTCTCACGCGTTACCTTTCCGGGATTTACCGTAAAGCTGTAATCAGGAGCAAGTCCTCGCATAAATCGCGAGAAAATCTCACCCGTCACGCTTGTTTTATACGAAAGCCTTTCTTTGTTTTCGCAGTCTATAAGCGAAAGTCGTGCTGCAACGCAGAATGCTGTAAAATACGGATGCTTTGCGGAAATTCCGAACTTTCTTGCAACATCTGCCATAAGGCCTTCTTCGCAATATTCATTATCAACAAAACCCCTGTATGCAGAAAGTACTTCCTCAGGGGGTGTGCACATCGTTACAAGCTCGCCGAAGGTCAGGATTCTTGACGGCATAAACGTATTGTTGCGATATGCAACCGTATATCCCGCGCTTGCAAGGGCAAGCGCATCTTCATTAATGCAATCGACAAAGGCTGATTTTTCGAGAAGCTCCGATACCGTAACAACCCGATAACCGTGTTTTTCAAGAAGCTCAAGCTGGAGCGGGAGCGCCCCTGCAACAGGGGTATGGCGCGACATACTGTATCCATCCTTCTGGAAGATTATCTGACCGTTCAAAGCGTCAGGATCTTCCGAAAGCGCGCGGCGGAGAGGCTCAACCATCGCTTCAACGTCTTTTTCGGCATCGCCGCAGGAGGGAAGCCACCCTCCTCCGTCAAAGCTCGCCGCCATATAGTTGTATCCTGCATATCTGTATGCATCGTACGAGCTTTTGCCGTCAGGAATTTTGTCAACATAATGCGGTGGCCTTGCGAGCTTGATTTTAACGCCATGCTCTTCAAGCAAGAGCTTGTCGAGCTTCATGATATCATCAACCACCTCATGAATTGTAGAAAAGCACGCACGCGCTCCATATACGAGATTTAAGTGGCCGAACAGAATATGGCGATAACCGTGATTCGAAATTTCATGTCCGCCGCTTATAATCCTTTTAATGAGCTCAGGGCAGCTTTTAGCACCTGCCTCATCATCACGCTTTATGTCGGGATAGTGGTCATACTTCACCCCGCCCCAGGAAAAAGAGCCGTGAACGCCTGCTTCGTCGGGATAATTGTCCTCAGTTGTGCCAATAACGTCAAAGGTTCCCTTTGCACCGTAGCTTTCGAGAGTTTCAAGCAGCGCGAGGGTCAGCCCCTTTTCAGATACCTTAGGGTTTGTTTCAATTACGGTCGGGCCATCGTCAAAGGTCATTGCACATATACGCTCACCCTGTATCGGGAAAACTCTCTCTATTCTCCTGACCGGAGTTATATATTCACAGTCACGGCTTTTTATAAAGTCCTTTACGACGTGCTTGGCACGGCGGGCAATGTCATATAAAATCATGTTATTCCTCCGTATATATATCTATGAATCTTTTTTCCTCTTTCCCCAAAATTAAGCTTCTTAAGAAAACATATGCCTCGACAAAAAAGTTTTTAAAAAACTTTTTGTATCTTTTTTGTTTTTTGTATATTCTTCGTCTGCAAGAGAAAACCGTATGCAAGGACGAATAGCCTGTGAATATGCGGCCGGAGGATGAAAGAAGTGTCTGCTTGAGCTTCTCTTCAAAATCCGGTGTCGACATTTCCTCTTCAGGAATGTCACACTCCCAGAAAGCACGCCCGATTTCTTTTTCAGAATGCGCGTCGCTTCCGGCAGAAAACGGAAGCCCGAGCTTTTTCCATAATCTGAATGCTTTTTTGTTTCCGCCAAAGGCCTTGTAATGAACTATACGCGCATTGAAGGCTTCCACGCCGTCAAGCTCTTCCCAGAAATCGTCGCAACGCGGAAAGAATGGAGCAAATGGGTGTGCAAGGAAAACCACCGCACCTTCAGCATGCGCGTATTTCATAACCTCTCTCCAGGAATAAACTCCCTTTTCGTTTTTCTTCATTTTTTTGCATATATCGCTTTTCAGAAAATATACGAGCAAGTGCCCCATATCTGACGAAACCTCGCAAGCGGGGATGATATAGATGCCATCTTCTCCCCGGAGATTTCCGAATACGTTATGGTCACAGACTGCAACTCCCGACAGCCCCGCGCGCAGCACCAAATCTCTGAGGGCGAGGGGAGAAATCTCCGAATCGGGTGAAAGGGTTGTGTGTACATGCAAATCAAACTTCATATATTACCTCACAATGCTGTCACGCTTTTTAAGCGCGCAGGAAAGATATTGCAAAGATGAGCGAATATCGCGGATATCGAGAACCCCATCTGAAATTTTGGGATTCAAAAGCCCGGTTAAGAATGAAATCAGAAAAGATAACTTTTTTTCACTGCGCTTAAGATATGCCGGAAACGCAAGCAGGTCCTGAATCAGAAACCTCATTTTGTGGCCTACTTTATAATCCGGAACGAACCTTTCAAACTTCGGCGCCTTTTCGCCAATCGCCGCGCGATAAAGCGCGTGTGCGATATTGCAGCCGGAGTTCGGTGCGAGGGCAAAGCTCCCCCAGAATCTCGGATTTATCTCCATGAGGTAAAAGCCGCTCTCCGGGCTTCCTTTGAATTCAACCATAGCGACGCCTTCCCACTTGAGCGCCTTTAAAAGCTTCACTGCATACTCTGCAAGAAGAGGTTCATCTGCGCTTTCACAGAAGCACGACGGCCCACCTGTTGCAGGGTATTCCCGAAGCCTTCTGTGGCAGAAAACCGAAATAGGCTCGGAAGTTTTGTCAAACACTGCCGAAACACCGTATCCGTCGCCGGTGATATATTTCTGAACAAGGATTTCGCCGCCATGTGCGGCAAATTCAGGGTATTTTTCTATAAACTCCAGCTTAGTTCTTACGATTGCGTATCTCTTTTCAGGAGGAAGCCCGAGCATTTCCCCCATAGGCAGCTTTATAACCGCAGGATAATCTATTCTCCCTGCAAAAGTCTCTACGCTCTCGCCTTCTTTTATGAAGGTAGTCGACGGCACAGGAACCCCTACGCTCCCGGCAAACGGAATAAGTCGGGATTTGTCATTTGCAAGCGTAATTGACTCAAGCGGCGGGAGCGCACAATCAGCAAACGAGAGAAGTCTCTCCCGCTCTTCGCAAAGATTAAGAAGCGTTGATATTCCGACCGGGATAACAACAGGCTTTTCTCCGCATTCTTCGCAGATAATCGAAAGCTCTTTTAAAAAAGAATCCATATCCTCCGCAGGGTCTGTAAGCATTTTATTTTCAGATGAATATTTTGAATAGAACCCAAGCGCCGCAGCCTCACACGAGCCGCGCCGCTCCGTTGAGATAACCTCTACGCCGCATCTTCCGAGCGACCTGATAACAGGAAGGCTCATGCGGTATCTTACATCTGTTACAATAGCCTTTTTTATGATAAATCCACCTCCCGACCGGAACTTTTTTCTTATTTTGAGTATAACATATTTTCATTTTAATTACAACAAATAAGCACTTACCCCATAGCATTTGACTTTTTTTATATTCTGTCATAAAATATAAGAAAAATGTAGCAGGAGAATTATATGGCTGACTTTCTTCACACAACACTTTCAGATAATGAGCTTTTTGAGATGAACGCTCTCGCGCTTGCACATATAGGGGATGCAGCATACGAGCTTATGGTTCGGGGATATCTCGTCAAAGGCGGGATCCGAAAAGCAGGCGACCTTCACAAAAGCACGGTAAAATCCGTTTCTGCCGCCGCGCAGGCTTCAGCCGCAGAAAAAATCCTTCCCCTTCTCACAGAGGAAGAAATAGCCGTATTCAAGCGAGCTCGAAACGCAAAGGTGAATTCAATCCCGAAACACTCTGACCCTGCGACGTATCATGCCGCAACGGCTTTTGAAGCACTGTGGGGATATCTTTACCTCCGTGGCCACTATGACCGCTTAAACGAGCTTTTTGAAAAAATAATTTAAAGAATTTAAAATAAAAACTGCAAGGCAAAATTGCCTTGCAGTTTTTAACTACTTAGCCTCTTCATCAGGGCTTTCAACATAGAGTTTTTCCACTTTCTGCTGAAGCTTTTTGAGCTCTTCGATTACGTCGGTTACTCCGTTAAAGAGCTCGAAATACATTTTTTCGTAGTCAGGCATCTTTTTCTACCTCTCTTTCTTTGAAAAATGCATC
>JAZRPO010000024.1:0-22396 GCA_045649265.1 Eubacteriales bacterium | reverse complement strand
TTCAGGCTTTTCTGATAAGGTCTTAGGATAGCCTAAATTTTATTTGGAAGATGGTACACATCTTCCCTGCTTGTTACAGTAGTGGATAAATTTGCAGAAATATATTGATAAATAAAATCAAGTAAGTTATAATAAATATGCCAAACTAACTAAATAAGTAGAGATAGGAGTGTTTTTTATGTAAGGGGATATTATACTCTTTTTTGCTAACACTATTCTCAGGGTTTTGTTAAAAATGCAGACTCCAATGAGTAGTGTTGGATAATATTCCTATGTCTATTTATGTTAGTTTGGCGACTATCGGGGTTTGCGTTTTTTTGCGTCTGCTTCGGTAGGCGCATTTTTTATTTATAAGGAGAATTATTATGAAAAAAATAACACGGATTCTTGCAGCTACATTCTTATTTTTTCCTCTGTTTGGTGTTTATCAAGCCATAGCAAATGTAGGGCGAAATATATTTGAATATGGAAATGAAATGGCAAATATTACGTCTGTTGGAGGAAACAGCATTGCCGAGGCGTATTATCAACTCCAAGGGATTATATATGCCAACTTTGGTATAATGATAGAACAAGGAGCTGGACTTGTACTTATTGCAGCTATTTCCTTGGCAATTTTGATACTTTACCCTATTTTTACAGAAAAAACAACTAGTGTGGAACACTTGTAAAAACAAGATCCCCCCCAATGTAAATTTCCGTCTATATTCAGGAAACAAAACAGAAGAATAAGCATATAGACTAAACGTTGCAACAAATAAAGAAGCAGAACTGACGACATGCCTACAACACTGAACAGATCAAGTTCTTAACTGAAAAGTTTTTTAGCAACAATGAATTTTTCTTACAAAAAAGGCAGAAACGAAATTAATTCGTTTCTGCCTTTAAAAATCATTGTCCTTAAGAAATCTTGTCTTAGCGGGGGTATTTTTTCTTATCTTACAACTTTGAATAATAGTTTATCAGACTCCCGAAAGAATTATATCTCTCCTCTATAGACCAAAGAGTGTTCCAAATCAAAGTTAATTGTCCCCATATCCGACAAAAGTTTTTGCGGAATGGCAAATCCGTTTATCTCACATTCCAGAAGCTTCAGTTTTGCATATTTTTCCCTGTAATTCACCCTTATTTTACACATAAATGAAAGCGAAACCGTTTCTGAAAATGAAGTAAGAAAGCTTGGCAGATTCACTCCGTTTTGCTTTGCAAATTCCAGAAGTTTTTCCGCCTGCATTTCTGCCGAAAAAAAGATTGCCTCTCCATCTCCGGGTTTTATTTCAAGCTCTGAAAACGGCAAAGAAAGCGGAACCTCACCTGAAATCTCTTCCGCAAAAGGCTCGGAGTCGCTTCTGCTAAGGATTATACCCACTCCGATAAGAAGAAGCAAAAAAGCTACCACAGCAATCAAAACAAAATTTTTTCGTTCTTTCAGTTTAGACATTTTTTACACCCTCAATCATATAAAATTATTATCACTGAACTTCATCTTCGGGAGTTGACCTGACTTGTGGAAAAAACGATTTATGCCGACGTTCTTTTTTTAATCAATTTTATTATTAATTATCTCCTGTTATTCGCGACTTCAAATATTGTTTCTCTGCCCTTTTCAAGAATCCGACTGCTTCTTTCTGCTTTTCTCGGTGCTTTATATGCAGTTTTTGCGTATATCCCCATTTTTTCGTTTTTTATGTCCGCCTTTTTCAAGTTGTTTTTTTCAGGTTTAATGATTGTTGCAGCTTTCGGTTTTTCCCGTTTTTTCAAAGGATACCTTACCTTCCTCGCCGCATCACTTGTCCTTGCGGGAGTGAGCTTTCTCATCTCGTTTATTGCGCCAAGTGCGTTTTTAGAGCTTGGTGGTGGAATTTATTACATACATCTTTCGCTTCCCGCTCTTTTTATTTCGGCAGTTTCTTCGTTTCTTCTTCTTCGCATAATCTTTATGCGAAGAGGCGGCTCGGCTTCAAAAACGTTATGCACGGTTACCATAAAAAACCTCGACAAAACCACAACTTTGCCAACCCTGCTCGACACGGGCAACTCGCTTCTTGACCCTCAAACAAATGCACGTGTTCTGATTTCTGACTTTGATTCCTTAAAAAGCATTCTTCCTGAAAATTCCGCACAAATACTCAACGAAAACAGAGGCTCTCCATTTTCCCTTGCACTTGATAAGCTGCCGGAATTTCCATCCTTCCGGCTTGTGCCTTATAAGACTGTCGGCATACCATTCTCCCTGCTTCTTGCATATCGCCCCGAAGCTGTATATATTGACGGTAAGCTTGAAAAAAATGCGCTCTGTGCCATATCAGAAGTACCCGTTTCAGACGGCAGCGGGTATGTCGCACTCATATAAAGAAGGAGAAGATATATGAAGCTGAAATTATCATTTCTGAAATTCCTTTCAAAGCTTGGAATACTATCTCCCGCAGCTGTTATGTATATCTGCGGGAGCGACACTCTCCCTCCTCCGCTCTCAAATGAAGAGGAGGAGTATCTTATGTCGCGTCTTGATGTTGATTCTGACAATGTTCGAAAAACGCTCACTGAGCACAACCTTCGTCTTGTGGTTTATATCGCACGGCGCTTTGAAAACACAGGTGTCGGGATTGAGGACCTCATATCAATCGGAACCATAGGACTTATAAAATCAATCAATACATACAAGCCTGAAAAGAAAATAAAGCTCGCCACATATGCCTCTAGGTGCATTGAAAACGAGATACTGATGTATCTCAGGAAGACCTCATCGCAAAAAACTGAAATTTCCTTTGATGAGCCGCTCAACACCGATTGGGACGGAAACGAACTTTTGCTTTCGGATATTCTCGGTACGGAGGCCGACAGTGTTATGCGCCCGATTGAGGATGAAACTGACCGTGAGCTTCTCCTTGCTGCGCTCGCATCTCTTCCCGAAAAAGAGCAGCTTATAGTAAAGATGCGTTTCGGAATAGGCGGAGAAAGAGAATGCACGCAAAAAGAGGTTGCTGACCTTCTCGGCATATCTCAATCATATATTTCGCGCCTCGAAAAAAGGATTCTTTCGAGGCTGAAGAGCGAAATTCTCCGTTTTTTGTGATGCCAATATTTAGCTGAATTAAAAAAACCTCCCAAGGCAATAATGATAATGAGTCATGTGCTTTGGGAGGGTTTATATTTGATAAATGGAAAAGTTGAAATTTGCGGTGTGAACACCGCAAAGCTCAAAGTTCTAACAGGAGAAGAAACAAATGACCTTCTCCACCGCTACAAAAACGGCGAAATCTCAGCAAGGGACGAGCTTATATCTGGAAATTTAAGGCTTGTTCTCAGCGTAATTCAGCGCTTTGCAGGGCGAGGAGAATCTGTGGATGACCTTTTCCAGGTCGGATGCGTAGGGCTTATAAAGGCAATTGACAACTTTGACATCACTCTCGGGCTTCGACTCTCCACCTATGCAGTTCCAATGGTTATCGGAGAAATCCGCCGCTACCTTCGCGACAACAGCGCAATCCGAGTTTCCCGCTCTATGCGCGACACGGCATACCGCGCTCTGCAGGTCAAGGAAAAGCTCATTAACGAAAACCAGCGTGAACCGAGCATTGAAGAAATTGCAAAGGTTATGGAAATGAAGCCGGAGGAAATCGTTTTCGCGCTTGACGGAATTATGGACCCCGTTTCTCTCTATGAGCCTGTCTATTCTGACTCCGGCGGTGATACAATCTGCGTTATGGACCAGGTCGGCGACACCAAGAATACAGACGACAACTGGTTAGAACGAATCGCCCTAAAAGAGGCGATTTCGAGGCTGAACGAGCGAGAACGGCACATTCTCTCTCTTCGTTTTTTTGACGGCAAAACTCAGACTGAGGTCGCAAACGAAATCGGCATAAGCCAGGCCCAGGTTTCGAGGCTTGAAAAGGGCGCAATCGACAGAATAAAACAGGAGTTGTAAGAAAAAGCGGCACAAAATTGCGTGTGAATATGCAATTAAAGAGAAAAAGTGCGTTATAAACCTTTATGAATAAAATCCCGGCGGAATCGAGTTTAAATCACTTCCGCCGGGTGTTTGTTTTTTACTATACAGTAATATCTTTTTTCTCTTTTTGGCGCGACAGGACTCCATATATCATGCACGAAACAATGGTCGTAATCAAGAGCTCAGGCAGCATATATCCGCCGTTGTAGAGGAGCGAATAAAGCCATACGGGCTGACCCTCGGGCGCATATACTCCCCAGATGAGAATTCCGCTTATTAAGTGACAGATAAAGCGGCCTATCATAGCACAGATTGAGCCTACCGCAAGACCTGCAAGCTTATTCTTAAATAGATTTGAAATGGGGGTTGCGATTGCGATTACCGTGAAAGCGATTATGTAGTCAAGAAGCACAACTTCAAGGAAATAGAGAAGTGTGCCCGTCGGCGGGGCTGAAAAGCCTATCATCATCTGAATAAGCGAGTATGCAAAGCACGCAAGCGTACTCCAACGCACATCCTTGACATACATACCGATAAGAACGAGCGGAACCATGCTGCCGAGAGTTACCGTACCCCCATACGGTGCCTGATACAACGGAATGAGCGACAATACGGTAGCAAGCGCTATCATAACCGCCGAAAGAGTTATCTTTTTTGTTTTTTCATTACTTTTCATATAATTCTACTCCCATTAACTGTTTATACAATTTAAAAAACACGTTCTGCGGAGTATGCAAAACGTGTTTTACGTAAAACAAAAATTGAAAAGCTTTTCCTACGTCGGCATTATCCGCATCAGGTTCATGGGTTTCAGGCATAACGCGCCTTCTCTCAGCCGAGCTAAACTCAGCTCCCCTATTAAATTGTAATTGCATTATACACCGTACGTCATTATATGTCAATACCCTTGTACAATAAAAAACAATGCGGAGAGATTCACAAGCGCCAGAATTGGGATCGTATAGACAAAGTGCTTCTGGCGGGTTTTGTGATGAAAAATCCTCATCCCTGCCCATGCACCTACCGCACCAAAAATTATTGCAAGAGAAAAAAGAGTTTTTTCTGATATACGATGTGCGCCTGTCTTTGCAAGGAGCTTGTCTATGCCATATATCGCCATAACTATTAAATTCCAGATGAAATATCCTATAAATATCTTTTCAAACATATTTACATCAACCTTTTAAACGCATAATTATCTCAGAGAAATACCGGGGAAGCTCTGTTTCAAAATACATTTCCTTGCCTGTTCGTGGGTGAATGAAGGTGACGTTTTTCGAGTGGAGGCATTGCCCTGATAAGCCGAGCTTGTCACGCGCACCGTAGACAGAATCTCCGACAAGCGGGTGGCCTATGTGCGACATATGCACGCGAATCTGATGGGTTCTGCCCGTTTCGAGAATGCACGAAACATACGTAAAACCCCGATAGCGCGCAATGACCCGGTAGTGCGTAACCGCATCGCGCGAGTTTTTCTCCGTTACCGACATTTTCTTTCTGTCGGTATGGTGTCTGCCGATTGGTGCAGAGATTGTTCCCTCATCATCACGGAGGTTTCCTATGCAAAGCGCGTGATACTCGCGGCGAACAGAATGCTCTTTTATCTGCTCAGCAAGAGATTTATGCGCAAAATCGGTTTTTGCAACGAGCATAACTCCGCTTGTATCCTTATCAAGCCTATGGACAATGCCCGGGCGCAAAACTCCGTTTATCCCTGAAAGCGAGTCCCCGCAATGGTGCATCAGTGCATTGACGAGTGTCCCCGAAAAATGCCCTGCTGCGGGGTGGACTACCATGCCGCGCTCTTTGTTTATAACCAGAAGGTCAGAATCCTCATACACAACATTAAGCGGAATATTCTCAGGCTCCACGTCAATTTCCCGAGGCTGGGGAAGCTCGACTTCAATTTCGTCCCCTGCAACAACCTTATAATTCTTTTTAAGCGACAAAACGCCGCCACTCTCAACGAGAGCTACTGCGGCGCTTCTTGAAATATTCAGCTTTTGCGAAAGAAAGACATCGAGCCTTATGCCTTCGTCACAAGGCTCGACATAAATTCGGGTTTTGTTCATTTCTTCTTCTCCGATTTATCATCATAAATGAATATCGCGAAAATGAAAAACAGGATTGCGCCGATCGTCACAGCTATGTCTGCAACATTAAAAACCGGAAATCTTATGAGCTCAAAATCAAACATATCCACAACCGCACCTCTGAAAATGCGGTCAATTAGGTTTCCTATCGCACCTGCGAGGATAAGAGTTATCCCCCAGCTCCCGATTTTTGATTTTATGCACTTTGAGATAAGAACATATATCATTGCAGCAACCGCAAGCAAAGGAATTATTATCAGAAACGCTGTCTTTCCCTGCAGAATAGAAAACGCAGCACCTGTGTTTTCCGTGAAACGGAGATTGAAAACACCGGGGATTACCGGAATTTTCCCAATAGGCTTTAAAACCTCAATCCCCCAAAGCTTTACGCCCTGGTCAAGGGCGACTATGAGCGCCGCAACAAGAAACTGAAATATCACAAAACTTTCTCCTAACGGTTTTTTACTGCCTCTGTGCATCTCGGGCAGAGCTCAGGATTCTCAGGGTCTGTTCCCGCATTCTCGGAGAATGCCCAACAACGCGGGCATTTTACTCCGCCTGCCGGGGTAATCTTGACGGAAATATCAGAAATCTCACTTCCGAGAGCTTCATCCTTTACAACAGATACTGCGGAAATGATGAAAATCTTTGCAAGAGACGGAATCTCGGAAATAAAGTCATAAGCCTCGCCATTTGCAGAGATTTCGACTGCTGCTTCAAGAGATTTTCCTATCTCGTGGTTTGCTCTTGCCTCTTCAAGAGAACGGTTTACAAGGTCACGAAGCTCTGCTATGCGCGCCCATTTCTTCTCAAGAGCCAAATCAAGAACATCATTGTCGACCTCAGGCATATCATTCAAAGCTGCATTTTCAAGGCGCACTCCGCTATGATGCGGCATCGCCTTCCAGATTTCATCTGCGGTGAATGCGAGAATCGGGCAAAGCAAGCGGACAAGAGCATCAAGGATACGATAAATAACCGTCTGTGCTCCGCGGCGGCTTGCGCTGGCTTCTCCGTCACAGTAGAGCCTGTCTTTAATAACATCAAGGTAGAAGTTTGACATATCAACAACGCAGAAGTTGTGAACAGCATGAGCAACAGTATAGAACTCATAGTTATCATACGCTTCACGGCAACGCGCAACAAGGGAATTGAGGCGAGAAAGCGCCCACTTATCCATTTCACAAAGCTCAGAGAAGCTGACTGCATTGTCCGGGTCAAACCCTGCAAGGTTTCCGAGAATATATCTTGATGTGTTTCTGATTTTAAGGTAAGTATCCGAAAGCTGCTTGAATATAGCATCTGAGCAACGCATATCCTGACGGTAATCCGCAGAAGCGGCCCAGAGGCGAAGAATATCAGCGCCGTACTTTTCTATAATCTCCTCAGGAGCAACTCCGTTGCCGAGAGACTTGTGCATTGCCTTGCCCTCGCCGTCAACCGTCCAGCCATGAGTGAGAACCTGGCGGTAAGGAGCTTCTCCGCGAAGCGCAACGGCTGTGAGGAGGGATGACTGGAACCAACCACGGTACTGGTCAGCACCTTCAAGATAGAGGTCTGCCGGCCAGCATCCGGGAGAATCAAGCTCCATGGAAGCTATATGGGTTGAGCCAGAATCAAACCAACCGTCAAGCGTGTCGGTTTCCTTGTAGAAGTGAACCCCTCCGCAATGCGGACACTTGTATCCACTCGGCATAAGCTCGCTGACGTCAAGCTCAAACCAAGCATTTGAGCCCTTTTCAGCAAAGATTTCAGAAATTTTTGAAATTGTAGCATCATCACAAATGGGCTTTTTGCACTTTTCGCAGTAGAACACCGGAATCGGCAGACCCCAATGACGCTGGCGGGAAATGCACCAGTCAGCACGCTCGCGCACCATTGAAACTATGCGGTCATATCCCCATTCAGGGAGCCATGAAACCTTTTCACAGGCCTTTATCGTTTCATCCTTGAACGCATCTACCGAGCAGAACCACTGGTCCGTTGCACGGAAAATAATCGGGCCCTTACATCTCCAACAATGGGGATAACTGTGGACAATATCCTCAGATGCAAACAATGCACCTGATTCTTTCATATCAGCAAGAATTATCGGATTAGACTCGTCAGTTTTCATTCCTGCATACTTTCCTGCATAGTCGGTATGTCGACCGGAATCATCAACAGGAACAACCATTTCCATTCCGTAACGGCGGCAGGTCTGATAGTCATCAGCACCAAATCCGGGAGCTGTATGAACACAACCTGTTCCTGAATCCATAGTAACATAATCAGCAAGGAGAAGCCTTGATGTCTTAGGAAGGAAAGGATGATTTGCAAGCATATTCTCAAAGAATGCGCCTGGGTGGTGATCAATAATCTCATAGGAATCAAAGCCACCGATTTTCATTACCTTATCTGCAAGAGCTTCTGCGATAATGTAGTTTTCACCGTTGGGAGCCTTAACAATTACATACTCCTCTGACGGATTCATGGCTATTGCGAGGTTTCCGGGAAGTGTCCAGATAGTAGTTGTCCAGATGACAAAGAATGTCTTTGAGTGATCAATCCCCGAGAGCTTTCCAAGGTCATCATTCACACCGAATTTAACATAAACCGTTGTGCAGGGGTCTTCCTTATACTCAATTTCAGCCTCAGCAAGAGCAGTTTCATCCTTCGGGCACCAATAAACAGGCTTCAAACCCTTGTAGATGTAGCCTTTTTTATACATCTCACCAAAAACCTTGACTTCCTCAGCTTCAAACTTCGGGTCCATTGTGAGATACGGATGATCCCAATCGCCTATAACACCAAGGCGCTTGAACTGCTTCATCTGAACATCGACAAACTTCTCTGCAAACTCCTTGCAGGCAGTTCGGAATTCAGGGATCGCCATATGCTTGCGGTTTAAGTTGTTCTGCTTAATGATTGCAGATTCAATCGGCATGCCATGGTTATCCCAGCCGGGAATGTATGGCGCCTTAAATCCCACCATGTTCTTATAGCGGACTATAAAGTCTTTAAGGCATTTATTCATTGATGTCCCCATATGTATACTGCCGTTGGAAAACGGAGGGCCGTCATGCAGAATAAAGGTCGGGCGGCCTTCGTTTTTCTCCATCAGCATATCATACAGCTTATCTGCTTCCCATGCTGCGAGCATATCAGGTTCACGCTTGGGAAGCCCCGCTCTCATCGGGAAGTCGGTTTTCGGCAAATTTATTGTACTGTTGTAATCCTGCGACATTGCAATTAACTCTCCTTGTTCAGTCTTCGTTTTTAATGTCATAATCCGTTCCGAATTTGAGGTTTTCAAAAACGGGACGCGCACGGCGAGAGGGCTTCTCGGCCTCAGCCTCGAGCTTGTCCATCTCTTCTTCAGTCGGAATCTTGCTCTCAAATGAAAGAGTGTCGGAGTCTTTCTTTTCAGGCTCCTTGTCAGCCTTTTTTACTTCCTGCTTGTCAGCCTTTTCAGCTTCCTCACGACGAGCATTTTCCTCTTCGAGCCTTACCTTCTCATCAAGAGATCTTGCGATTTCATCAAGAGTATCAGACATCGAAGTGTCTGCCTGTACAGGCTCCGGCAGCTCAGGCACGACTTCATTTTTAAGGGCAATGAACTTTTCACGCTCAACATCAAAAATCTTTGTTATGCTATCAATAAAATCAGAGGTTTCGGCCTTTGCGCAAGCAAGCTTTTTTTCCTCTTCAGCTATCTGAGCCATCAGAGAGGCAATTTTGGCCTTCGCCTCATTTGTCGCAGTTTCGAGCATATCATGGCTTTTCTGCTCAGCATCGGCAATCATTTCGTTTGCCATATTCTGAGCAGTGATAAGAGCTTTTCTCATCGCCTCATCAACGCCTCTGTAATCCTCAACTGTATCAGCTAAAAGCTTCAGCTTCTTTTTGAGCATTGTGTTCTCTTTAAACAGAGTAGCATAGTCATCTGCAATAGATGAGAATACGCGGTCAACATCGCTCACGTCATATCCGCCGAAAACAGCCTTATTGAAGTTAATTTCTCGAACCTCGTTCGGAGTATACATATTCCCCTTCACCTCAAATTTATAATATATAGAACCGCTTACATAATTACTGTTCGAAGTATATCTATCAGAATAAACGCAACCAGAATTGAAAAATCTATCGGGAAGCTCGCAAGCGCGGGAATCTTATGCAGAACCGCGCGGATTGGCGCAAGAACCGGCTCGGTGACACTATAGAGAAAGTACGAAAGCCCTCCTCCCTGTGCCATCGGGAACCATGATAAAATTGCACGCACAACAAACAGAAGCTCATAAACACGCAAAAGCGTGCTTATAAACCTTCTGAGAATTTCTATTATAATCATGCCCTGCTACCTTAGAAGTAAAGCCCGTTGTTTTCAAGCTCATCTATAAGATCGCCTTTGAGATCAACATTATAAGGCGTTATGATATAGGTGTTGTTTGCAACGCGCTTAATCTGGCCGTCATTGGTGTATGCAACGCCACTTAAAAAATCGAGGATTCTGCGAGCAGCGTCCTTGTTTGTGGACTCAAGATTCAAAACAACAGTGCGCTTCTCTTTTAAGTGATCCGCAATCTCTGTTGCGTTCTCATAGCGCTCGGGCTTTACGAGAACAACCTGAAGCTGTGTTGTCGTGTGGATGTTGACAACACGGTCATCACGGCGCGTAGGCATCTGCACCTCACGGCCTTTTTTTATCTCCTCAGAGGGAACGAATTCATCAAATTCTTCGTCGTCTTCTACCTTTGCCCATTCCTTGAACATTTCCATGAAACCCATAATAGCTTATCCTCCTAAAATAAATATTATGAATAGTGGCGGGCACCGAATATTCCCGTTCCGACACGAACCATATTCGCGCCACAGGAAATTGCTGCCTTATAATCGCCACTCATGCCCATAGACAAAAACTCCATATTAATATTATCGTATTTTTTTGCTCTAATGTCAATAAATAATTCCTTCATTTTCATAAAAAACCGTTTTTGTTCAGCCTCATCATGGCAAATCGGAGGAATTGTCATAAGCCCACGCACTCTGACCGATGGAAGGAGCGATATCTCTTTCAAAAGCTCATCAAGCGCTTGCTCCTTCGCTCCGCTTTTGGATTCTTCATCTCCTATGTTTATTTCAACAAGAATATCCTGAACTATACCAAGCTTTACAGCACATTTTGAAATTTCTTTTGCAAGCTTTATGGAATTAACCGATTGTATGAGGTCAACCTTTCCGACTATATATTTGACCTTGTTTGTCTGAAGAGTTCCTATGAAATGGAGGGGTGCTCCGTGGTATGCTCCCTGCTCATATTTCTCGACAAGCTCTTGCACGCGGTTTTCGCCACATGCGTCAACCCCGGCCGCTATCGCCTCGCGAACTCTTTCCGCATCATTCATCTTGGTCGCCGCGACAAGAGTGATATCCTCGCTTCGCATTTCGGCACTCTTGGCAACTTCTGATATTTCAGCGCGTATCAGCGCGATATTTTCCGCTATTGCCCCCATTTTATACAACCTCTATTTTATTATTTTCTTGTTTTCAAGATTTTTTGCCGATATGATTATTTCATCATACAAAAGCAGTGATTTCGTATCCGAGCTGTCATATGCGGATACGTAATAGCTGTCCTTTTCAAAAATTATATCAACCGGCTTGAATTTTACCTGCGAATCAATAAGGCAATAAACTCCGCTTTTTCCGTCAGCATTAACTCGCAGAGCCTCTCTGGGGACCTTCAACCCCTCATAAGTTTTAACAATAGCCTGTGCTGAAATTTTCCGCACCTTTGTAAAATATGAGATGTGTGTATTACAACAGAAAACAACTGCAACCTTTCCGTTTTCAGGCTCCGAAAGCCTCTCGATTGATGCCTCAACCTGTGGAAGCGATTTGTCCTTAAATTTCAGCTTCATGCTTGCTCCGAGTTTTAGTCGCTTTGCCTCTTTTTCTTCTATTACGGATACGATATACCATTTGTTCGTCGATATGAGCTTTCCAACCGAAGCCGAATCTCCCTCAGCATAGCTTCCCATTTTCTCTTCAAGCTCTGATATCGGCGCATTCATAACCATATTAACCGTAAGAACGCGTTCATACCCGTCAGTATTCTGCGAAAAATACCCCGCAGAAGGAGAATATATCCTCTTTTTAAGGTTGATTACACTCCCGAGCTTGTCCCTCTTGGTTTTTAGTGACGTTATAATATCAAGAAGAGTGGCCTTGTCCCGATATATATATTCGCGTTCAAGAACCTGCAATTTAAGCGCTTCGGCAGCTTCCTCTGCCGTGTTTGAAACCCCGTCCTGCACAAGCGTCAGAAGCGATACCGCCCGCTCTGAAATTTTGTCGTTTGCGGCAGAAATGTCGTAATTCTCTTCACTTCGCGCATACAGGTCATTCATTCTGCCGATTTGCACCGAAAGGGCTTCAGCCTCGCGGCTTTTTTCAGCAGATGTCTCATCTGCATAGACGACTGCTACAATACCGCCGTTTTTTACACGTTCGCCCTCATATACGTTCATTTCAAGAACACCGGAAACATTCCCGCCTTTTATGACCGTTTCATCCCGGACAATAACTCCGTCCAGCTCGATAACGTCATCAACTCTCGTATGAACAGCGCTTGCCGTGCGCACCGGATTATAAAAAATCTTATACGCCTGATAGCCTATGTATGCAAAAAGAAGAAGCCCTAAAACTATGGTTATAATTCTTGGAATTATACTTTCCTGTTTCATATGTGTCAGGAAGGTGTTGCCAAAAAATCAGCACGTACACTCCTCCTTTGATCTCTCCCCTTCCTCTGTATCAAAAAACTTCAACGCACGCGAGGGAACAATTGTCGATATTGCATGCTTGTATATAAGCTGCTGACGGCCTTCACTGAGTATTACAACGGTGAAGCAGTCAAACCCGCGCACTGTTCCTTTAAGCTGAAAGCCGTTTGTAAGAAATACTGTTACGCTCACGCCCTCTTGCCTTGCCTTGTTAAGAAACACATCCTGAAGCCCTGCTGTTTTTGTCATGATAAATCACACTCTTTCTATTGTTTTTTCAATAGATTATATACCAACAGAAGATGTGAAATTTATCAAATATTGTAGCAAGTCGGAAAAACTTTCCGAGAAATCAGGTGAAATCCATTTAATCGATGCATTTCTCTTGAACCATGTCATCTGCCGTTTTGCGTATCTCCTCGATGCGACTTTGATGTCCTCAACTGCCTGCGAAAGAGTTTTTTCTCCCAAAACGTGAGCACAAAGCTCTTTGTACCCTATTGCCTGCATTGCAGTTGCATTTGCGCTGACTCCATCTGAAAGAAGCCTTTTTACCTCATCAAGAAGCCCCTGCTGCATCATCATATCAACACGAAGATTTATTCTGTCATAAAGCATTTGCCTGTCTTGAAATAAGATTCCCGCATATGCAGCATCATATCTCGGAGGGGCTTTTTGTGTCTTTTCATCATGCTCTGATATTGTTTTGCCCGTTGTCTTGCAAACCTCTATCGCACGAATAACGCGTTTTATATTATTTTTATGAATCTGCTTTGCGCGCAGAGGATCAAGCTCTACGAGAATCTCATAAAGAGCATCACAGCCATCTCTTTCATAAAGCTGGAAAAGCTCTTTTCGCACATCCTCATTGTCGCCGCCCTTTGCAAACTCACGTCCGCTCACAAGTGAATCAATATACAGCCCCGTTCCGCCTACAACTATCGGAATCTTTCCGTGCGAGATAATATCGTCTGCAATTTCTGACGCTTCTTTCACATATCTGGCGACAGAATAATTCTCCTTCGGCGAAACGATTGAAAGCATATGATGCAAAATACCCGACATTTCCTCAACCGTCGGCTTTGCCGTGCCTATATCCATCCCCTTATAAATCTGCATCGAGTCGCCCGAAATAATTTCGCCTCCAAGCTCTTTTGCGAGCTTGATTGAAAGGGCGGTTTTCCCTGATGCCGTAGGGCCGACAATGCATATCATCTTATTATTCTTCATGCCTTATCCTACACTGTTCTCTTGAACTTGCGTTCAAGGTCCGCTTTCGTATATTCAAGCATAACAGGTCTGCCGTGAGGACAGTATCTGATGTCATCCTCACACAGAACTCGCCTTGCTATTGCAAGAAGCTCTTCGTTGCTGTTCTTCTGGCCCGCCTTGCACGCTGCCTTGCATGCAACTGAATACATTATTTCTGACAGGATTTCAGGCCGCTTTGCCCGTGCGCCGGTTTTGAGAAGCTCTGCAAGCTCTTCAAGCACGCTTGTTGCATCTGCTGCATCTATCCCATCCGGCACCGCCGAAACTATTACGCACCCGTCACCAAACTCATCAATATCGAAGCCTATTTTTGAAATCTCATCGCGGTTTTCAAGAAGCGCTGTAGCGAGAGTCTTATCAAGCGAAATGGTTTCGGGAGCAAGGAGAAATTGAGATTGCGGCTCACCGATTGTTTTTTGGAGCTTTTCGAAAATAATCCGCTCGTGCGCTGCATGCTTATCAATGAAGAATACAGAATCTCCACTCTCGACTATGATATACGTGTTCATCGCCTCACCGATGAGCCTAATCGGAAGCTCCTCTGTTCTCTCCGTTGACGGTGAAATTTTTTCTTCTTTAGCCTTTTCAGTAACTTTATCAATAATCCGAGGCTCTTCCCGATGCTCTGCTTCCTCTTTTTTTATCGAGCTCACACCATACACGCCCATTTGCGTCGAGCGAAGCGTTACCCTCTGCTTCGTTGACGACGGAGCAAATGACGGAAACACTTTCGGCACTTGCCCTTCTTCCTTTTTCTCGACCAAAGAAGGTTTGTCCGATAACCTCGCCTGATTACCTGTTATGCTGTCAACCGCAGCGGGTTTTGCCATGAGTGGAGGAACAATTTTCCTCTCATCGCTTTTTTCAAGAGCTGAGCGGACTCCAAAATAGAATATATCAAAAACATCCCGCTCATTTGCAAATTTCACCTCAGTTTTTGCCGGATGAACATTGACATCAACATTCCCTGCAGGGATTGTCAGATTCAGGACGCACGTCGGAAATCTGCCTTTCATAAGGCGCTCGCGGTATGCGTTATCAAGCGCCGCAGCAAGAAGCCCCGATTTAATCGGGCGACCGTTTATGAAATAGAACTGCAACGCACGGTTTCCTCTTGATGCGTGAGCCGAGCAGGTAAAGCCCGAGAGCGTCATGTTCCGCTCAGTTATCTCAACAGAATTCATATTATTTGCAAAATCTCTGCCAAAAACAGCGTATATACAAGACTTCAAGATGCCGTCACCGGGAGTATGGATGATATCCTTGCCATCTTTTATAAATTTAAACGAAATTTCAGGATGCGCAAGAGCCTGGGATTTTATGACGTTCTCGACATTTGCTGCCTCTGTTGCATCCTTTTTTAAAAATCTCATTCGGGCAGGGGTGTTATAAAAAAGCTCACGGACTATTATCGTAGTACCGTCAGGGCATCCCGAATCACTTTCGCGGATGACCTTGCCCGCTTCTACACGAAGCGCAGTCCCCATTTCTGCCGCATGTGTCTTTGTGATAAGGTCAACCTTTGAAACGGCAGAAATCGCAGCAAGAGCTTCACCACGGAAGCCCAGAGTTGAAATGCGGTTCAGGTCCTCTGCCTTTGAAATTTTGCTTGTAGCATGGCGAAGAAATGCAGTTTTCGCATCGCTTCTGTCCATACCGATACCGTCATCGGTTATTCTTATATACGATATGCCGCCGTTCTGGATTTCACAGGTGATAGAGCCTGACTTTGCATCCACTGCATTTTCAACAAGCTCCTTTACAACCGAAGCAGGATTTTCTACAACCTCACCTGCGGCTATCATATTCGCAAGCTGCTTATCGAGCACATTTATAAGTGCCATAAAACTCTGCTCCTTTCAAAACATCAAACTTCATTCAGCCTCGCGGGCGCGTTTTGCAATTTCAAACAAAACAGACAACGCTTCAAGCGGAGAGAGCGTGTTAACATCCATATGCGCAAGCTCTGAGAGAATTTTATCGCCCTCGTGCGAGCGGCGGCGTTCCTCCGGAATCACAAACTCTGCTTTTGCAAGAGTTCCGTCTGCTTCGAGACTTTCGAGAATTTCCCGCGCACGGAGGGTTACCGCGTCCGGAATGCCCGCAAGTCGCGCAACCTCGATGCCATAGCTGTCATCAGCGCTTCCTCTTACAATCTTTCTCAGGAAGGTTATATCAAAGCCGTGCTTCTTTACCGCGATGTTATAGTTCTTGACTCCCGGGAGCTTTCCTTCAAGCTCCGTAAGCTCGTGGTAATGTGTTGCAAACAGCGTTTTTGCTCCAATGCAATCCTTATCAGAAACATATTCTATAACTGCTCGGGCAATAGCCATTCCGTCGAACGTTGACGTGCCACGCCCTATTTCGTCAAGAATTATAAGGCTTTTCTTTGTTGCCTTTTTAATAATTTCGGAAACCTCGCTCATTTCAACCATAAAGGTTGATTTGCCCGAGGCAAGATCGTCAGATGCGCCTATGCGGGTAAAGATTCTGTCAACCACTCCTATTTCTGCACTCTTGGCAGGCACGAAGGATCCTATCTGTGCCATAAGGGTAATAAGTGCAACCTGACGCATAAAGGTGGATTTTCCCGCCATGTTCGGGCCGGTTATAATCGCCATTCTGTTATCGCCACAATCAATAATCGCATCATTCGGCACAAAGAGGCTGTCCTTCATAACACGCTCAACAACAGGATGCCTTCCGTCTTTTATGCTGATTTTTGCGCCGCTTGTGACCTTTGGGCGCACATAACCGAAGCGGGCGGCAACAGATGCAAGCGAAACTGCAACATCAAGACGCGCAAGAGCTGCGGAGGTCTTTTGAATTCTCTCAACGTTCTTGCTTATCTCATCGCAGAGCTCGCGGAACATTTCCGTTTCAAGACGGCATACCATTTCCTTTGCGCCGAGAATCTGGCTTTCAAGGTCTTTAAGCTCGTCTGTAATGTATCTCTCACCATTTGCAAGAGTTTGTTTTCTTATGTAATACTCGGGAACATCATTGATATTTGACTTTGAAACCTCAATATAGTAACCAAAAACACGGTTGTATCCAATTTTGAGGTTTTTGATGCCCGTTTTTTCCTTTTCGCGCAGAGCAAGCTCGGTCAGATATTTTGTTCCGTTTTCAACGATGTCGCGGAGCCTGTCAACATCAGCGCTGTATCCTGCCTTGAATATCTTCCCTTCTCTGATTGAAACAGGAGCCTCCTCGTCTATTGCATCATCAATGAGCTTATACATATCTGAAAGCTCATCAATTTCTTCATTTACATTTTTGAGAAAATGGGCAGAAAGCGACGACAGCTTTTCTTTTATCCCCGGAAGCTCGCAGAACGTCTTTGCCATTGCAACAAGGTCACGCCCGTTTGCAATTCCATATACAACTCTGCCCACGAGACGCTCGATGTCACGCACGGAGCGAAGTGTTTCGGAGATTTCCTCACGCGTTATGGGTTCCCTGACAAGCGCCTCAACCGCGTCAAGCCTGCAATCTATTTCCGCAACGTCCATAAGCGGTTTTTCAAGCCATGAACGAATAAGCCTGCCGCCCATTGAGGTTCTTGTTTTGTCAATAACCCAGAGGAGTGAGCCGCGCTTTTCCTTGCCGCGCATGGTCTCGCATATTTCAAGATTTCTTCTCGCAGTCTCATCAAGAAGCATATATTGCTCTCTGGAATAAAGCTCAAGCTTGTTTATATGCGAAAGATTTGTCTTTTGTGTTTCGTGGATATACGAAAGAAGCCCTCCGCACGCATTTACTGCAAGCGAAGCCTTCGGAAGCTTCAAAGAAGTAACATCCGAAACATTAAAATGTGATTTTATAGCATCAACTGCCGCATCGTACAGGAAAATCTCATCGTTTTTTTCAAGGCTCATATTGAGATTTTTTCTCATATAGTCGCAGAAGAAATCATTTTCGAAGAAGGATTCGTTTGCAATAGCCTCGGCAGGTGCAAACTTGAAAATCTCCTCCATAATGAGCTCTCCGACATCGTCCCCCGAAAGCTCACACGCGCTTGCCTGTCCGGTTGTAATGTCGATAAAGCATACTCCGGCTTTCTTGCCCTCGCAGAATATGCCGCAGATGAAGTTGTTCTTCTTCTCATCAAGCATTGTGTTTTCAATTACGGTTCCCGGTGTAATAACTCGCACAATATCGCGTTTTACGAGCTTTTGACCCTTGCCGGGCTCTTCCGTCTGCTCGCATATTGCAACCTTATACCCCTTTGCGATAAGCCGCGCAATATATGCCTCGCAGGAATGATAAGGAACTCCGCACATCGGCGCACGCTCTTCTCTTCCGCAGTCGCGGCCTGTGAGAGTGAGTTCTAACTCCTGCGATGCAAGAATGGCATCGTCAAAGAACATTTCGTAAAAATCGCCAAGGCGGAAGAACAGAATACTGTCTTTATTCTGCTCCTTTATCCTCATATATTGCGTCATCATCGGAGAGTATTCTTCCATATTCTTCTACCTTCTCTAACCGTAAAATAAATTTATACAAGCTCGCCGTGCATTCCCCATTTTGCAGATTCAGTAATTCTCGCGCGGGCGAAGGTCCCTACCAGATTTGCATCACCTTTGAGGCTTATCGGGCGGTTTCCGTCAGTCCGCGCAAGGAGATTGTACCCATTCTCATCATTCTGGGTTGCCTCAATCAGAACCTCAACCTCACTGCCGATAAGCGCACGGCTCCTGGCAGCAGTACCCTCTTCATGCATTTCAAAAAGCCTCTTAAAGCGCTTTACCTTTTCGCTTCTCGGAGTGTGGTCCTCCATTTCGGCAGCGGGAGTTCCGCTTCGTTTTGAGTATATAAACACAAAAAGCCCGTCAAACCCTATATCCGAAACAAGCTTCATAGTTTCCGCAAAATCCTCTTCGGTTTCGCCGGGAAAGCCTATAATAACATCGCTGGTAATCGATATCCCGGGCATCTTCTCCCTTGCATATGCAACAAGAGCGCGGTATTTTTCGTTGTCGTATTTTCTGTTCATCAGCTTTAAGATTCTGTCGCTTCCCGACTGGAACGGAAGGTGGATATGCTTTGCGACCTTCTCGCATTTTGCCATGGTATCAAAAAGCTTGGGAGTTGCATCCTTCGGATGGCTCGTCATAAATCGGATTCTGAAATTGCCGGGAACTGCGTTAATCCTTTCAAGCAGGGTTGAAAAATCAACCTCACCGCCAAGGTCGTTACCGTATGAGTTGACATTCTGCCCGAGAAGAGTGATATCCCGACAGCCCTCATTCACAAGCCTTGTAACCTCGCAAATAATTTTTTCGGGGTCACGGGAGCGCTCACGCCCCCTGACGTACGGGACTATGCAGTATGTGCAGAAGTTGTTGCAGCCATACATAATGGAAATCCAGGCACGGGTCTTATCCTTTCGCATAACAGGAAAACCCTCGGCAATATGCCCGTCAGACGCTTCTATATCGAAAATCCTCTTTTTTTCGGTAAGCGCACGGTACAAAAGCTCAGGAAACCTCACAAGTGCATGAACTCCAAAAACTATATCAACATGGCGAAAGCTTCTCTTGATTTTTTCTGCCATATGAGGTTGCTGAACCATACATCCACAAACTGCAATAAGGCAGTTTCTCTTCCGTTTGACATGAACGAGCGCACCGACGTTGCCGAGAACTCGCTGTTCGGCATGCTCACGAACGGCACATGTGTTTATGACTATAACATCCGCAACGTTTTCATCCTCAACAATCTCATATCCCATTTCATGGAGAATGCCGCGAATTATTTCGCTGTCTGCTTCGTTCTGCTGACAGCCGTATGTATCGACAAAAGCAGCGAGAGCTTTGCCCTCATTGAGCTCTGCGACAGCTCGGATATATTCCTGCTGACGGCACATAAGCTCTTCCGGAATTTCTTTTACTTTCATATCAGTTCTTCATACATGAGCGCCGCACCCGTTGCCGTTGCATACTCCGAATACTCGGGGATGACAAAATTAACACCGTGAAGCAACTCTACTCCTCTGAAAATATTTTCTGCCTGAGGGACATTTGTTAAATTTCCCGTAAGCACTATGTTTTTCGTGTTGGCGTTCTTCGCAGAAAATGCCGCCATAACGCCGATTGTCTGAAACACCATATTTATGACACCCAGAGCAAGGTCGGCGTTTGTTGCAAGGTCGCTTATTTTTCCGAAGTTGGACGCCGTTGTCGCAGCAGCGAGGGTTTCAATGTCCTCTCGGCTGATGTCACGGACGTGCAAATCAATATTATTCAAATCCCCAGACTTTGCAGTTTCAACAATGTCCTCAAAATGGCGGATGTTGAACATACGGTTTGAAAGGCCGATGAGGGTGCCACCCCCGATACCCGTTCCGCCCAGGTGGGAAACACCGTTTTCGTCAGCAGAAACAAACGCGGTTCCCGTCCCCATGCTGACAACCACTGCCTTTTTAAGCCCGCTGAGGAAAAGCCCGCCCTTGCCGACTGCACGAAACTCCTCTATTCTGCGCGTCTTTATGCCGAAAATATCGGTCTGAGAATTATCCGAACCGACGCCTGTTATCATAACGCTCTCTATCTCGGAAAGGGGGAGCTTGTTTTCACTTAAAAACTTTCCGAATGCACCGTAAAGAGATGCGCGCGGGTCACTCGCCTTGACGAAGAACGGAGAGAAAATCGCACCGTCACGATAGCCTATAATTTTTGTTGTACTTCCGCCAATGTCGATTCCCAAAACGCATTTCATATAATACACCCCCAAGCGGAATATATAACTAATCAATATATAGTATATCATATTATCTGCACAAAATAAACTGTTTTTTTGACAAAAAGCTTTGTCAAAATCGTGTCAAAAAATCTTTCTGAAAGTTGTCACAAACTTGTCAAACCAAAAATTAAATTTGTGGTATACTAAATACATCTTAAGAAATAAACAGTGCCGGCGCCAGTACAGAAGGAGGGAAATATCAGCGTAGGAAAATATATTGCCGCATAGTATCTTTAAGTTTTAGGAGAAATGTGGTAATATAAATACAAACGAAGTATCATATACCGCATTTCTCCTTTCATCAGAATAAAAAAGAAAGGAGAATATAAATGGTAATAGATGAGCAAACAAAAGAAAAGCTTTTAAAGTCGCCTTTGTTCCTTGACCCGCTTTTTACACAAAACTCAATATATGACATATTCACCGGGAAGAAGAAAGAAGCACCAGTGACGGCTGTGCAGAACACAATCACAACCGAAAATAAACCTCAGGCTGCAGGTACAACTCCCAATAATAACATGGCGAAAACCTCAAATAATCAAATGACGCAAAACAGCTCCGGATTTGACATTGAGGAAAGGGACAGAAATGTCAGAAAAGCGTATTCAGAAAGGATGAAAAGAGAAAGGTCGCAAGACCCTTTTCTCCTAGGCTTCAACGCAGACAAAAAAGCGGAAGAGGAAGAAAAGGCAAAATACCGGGGTATAATGAGCCGGCAAAATACAAACAACCCATACGGAACAGGGATGTGGAGAGAACCAAACACGGGAAGTTTTCTCTTTTCGGGAGACAGGACAAAGGTGCACAATCTCCCGTACACCGGCAAAAACCCGAAGGTAGTGCAGTATTCACTCCCAGAAACGCGCCTTGGGGGCGATATAGAGAGCGATGATGAGCTTGAGCTTTTCATCAGGGGTATGCAGGAAGAGAATGGGACATACGAAAAGAAAGAGGAAGCAAAACCCACGCAATATTCGAACGACCTGTTTCTCGAAGGTTTCAACGACCCATACGGAGAGAAAAAGGAAGAAAAGAAAGAAAAAAGTACATACCAAAAAGTTCTTGATGGTGCAAGCACCGCTCTCACAGTAGCGTCATTCGTTCCGGGGCTTGACACGGTCACTAACCTGCTTCAGATTCCGGTTGACCTTCTCCGCGGAGACTTTGTCGGAGCAGGGCTCGACCTTGTCGGGGCAATTCCGTTTGTGGGAGAGATTGCCGACATCGGGAAAACAGCCCGCACTGCAGACAGGATAATTGATACTGCCAAGGTCATAGACAAGGCAGATGATGTAGCAGATGCCGTAAAGGTTACAGACAAAGCCGGAGAGGCCACAAAAAGGGTAGACGATACGGCGGATATATTAAAAACGCTCAACCCCGAAAACACCGGGAATATAGTGAGTGAGCATTTAGATGTTTCGTCTTTCCCAATGAAGATTCATTCCGGGCGATATGGTAAGCATATTGTAGGGAACAACAATTACACGGTCGGACGGAGTATAGTAGAGCTTTCTGAATCCGAAACCCTTGATTTGCTGAAAAGGCTTGCAGGAACAGGGCAA
>JAZRPO010000023.1:0-2241 GCA_045649265.1 Eubacteriales bacterium | reverse complement strand
GCTTTCAGAGAATCCTTTGCTATGTAATACCCTTCTTCAAATGTGGTTGTGGAAAAAGATTCATTGAGAAGATATAAGCTGTCCTTTGTGCAGTTGTTAAAGCTCTCCTTAAAACGGATACATTCCTCACCCAATCTGCCGAGGTCAAGGGTTTTGTCTTCATCTGCGGGAAAATGAGTGTAAATACAGTCAACGGGCTTATATGCAAATGATGTTGCCGGAACAAAGATGCCACCCTGTGCAAGCACATGCATAATGCCGACAGCCTGAGTAACAGTTGTCTTTCCGCCGCGGTTTGCACCCGTCAGAATGTAGATTGTATGCTCCTTGTCAAAACGAAGGTCATTCGTGATAATGTCTTCTCTTTTGAGCCCCGACACCGCCAGCTTAAGATTGTAAAAGTTCTCTGCCTCCATGTATATACCGTCTTTATCGGTTACAGCAGGCTCACAGAAGGTGTAACCCTGAGCCATATATTTTTCAATAAATTCGGCAAACCTTATATAGTAAACAAATTCGGGGATTATCTCCGAAATATTAACAATTACAACATCTGCATATTTGCTGAGGGTATCACGGAGTTTGCGCAGTAGAGTGTCAAGCATTTTGTTTGCAATGTTTGAAAGGTAGAATGTGGAGGTTGCCAGTCCGTCGCCACCTGCGATTCTTGCTATGGTTTCATCTTTGGTGACACGCTGCGATATTCGAGCTTTCTCCAGAAATAAATTGGAAATTGAAGCCTCAATCTCGGGAGCGTTTTCAATAGCATGATAATGCATGTCTCCGTCCCAGTCGGTCCCATCCTGAATTTTGCTTTTTGATGATATGGCGTCCGCAAAGTTGCTTATGATACCGGACTTTTTAAAATACTTGTTGTTGAACGAAATAAGACCAAGCCCCGTCGCTTCAAATTTGTGATTTACATTTATGCCCACCGTGACGCTCTTTACTTCCGAAGAATGAATCTTAAGTGCCGCTATGTCTGCCTTCATTTCACCGAAGCGGGCATCACAATAAAGCTCATCTATGTACTTTTTAAATCCCCTGAGGCCGTCGGATTCGAGTGCGATTTCCGAAAGACATTCTTGCATTGCCTCCACACAAATAATATAATCGTTCAGCTCATCTAAACGTCGATACAGATGCCAGACACCTGTTTTTTCGTCAATGTTCAGATGGTTTTGCCCAAAACTTCTCATAAATTCAAACCTGTCAAAAAGCTCAACCATTCGCTTTCTGAGGTCGGGAAATTTAAGAATATCACAAAAAACCTGGCGTCTGTATTCCGCAACAGCGGCGCTATTTGTCATGCCTGAGATGACATCCATTATCAGAGCGGATTCCTTTGCGTTGGTAGTCAGATTTTTGCACAGCATATCAAGGGCAAGGTCATGGCAGGTTGCTTGTGAAAGCTGTTTATATTCCACTCCTTCAAAGTCAGGATAAAGAATACTGTACTTTTTTGGGTTTTCCATTTTATACACCTTCTCAATTAGTCTTATTCCTTGCGACAAATCGCAATGCTGTATAGGATGAGGGGGAGAACAGTCAAGTTTTAGCTACATTTAACCCAGTATAATCATATTTTGTATTATATCATATCTTGTCAGGAATCTCAATAATTGCATGAAAATCAGGTCAGAAAAACTGTAGGTGTTACAATGATGCCACTTGGGGACGTACATTTTTCGGTATGATTTAATTGACGATGGATGCCACTTGGGGACGTACATTTTTTGGTATGTTGAATGAGTATGAGGGTATGCTTCTACTGTCTTGTATTGCCACTTGGGGACGTACATTTTGCGGTATGATTTAATTGACGATTAGGTGAAAGAAGACAAAAGTGCCCTGCATTTTTTGTTAACTAATTCTATTGGGCAGTAGTAACTCTGATGCCAATTTGTCCCAATTAATTTAAAACTGCAACAACCTCGGAGTTTTTTTCACACCTTCGAGGTTGTTTTTATGCCGACGGCGAGCCGACCAAAAGTCGCCCAAATAGACACGAGAAAACACGAATAGATACGAATGATTGAACTCTACGAGAACAAAGAAAAAAGCCTTGGTATTACTTGAAATACCAAGGCTTTTCTCATGGTTGCGGCGATTGACTTGAACCTGCGCCATGTTGCGGGGCCCGACGATTCGGCTCATTCGAGCCTCACTTGTCGACCGCTGCCACTCCTTATTCCTCGCTTCATCGTCCCCCCGGACGCGCTCGGAAACGTCCCCTCCGGG
>JAZRPO010000022.1:0-6697 GCA_045649265.1 Eubacteriales bacterium | reverse complement strand
CAACCAAAAAGCACTTGTGCGTAGCCAGTATCACTTAGGGAGATGCCAAAGTATTTCAATATGTCAATAAAAGACCTCATTACGGGTGAGAAAGTTGAAAAAATTGTTTTCCTGTTAGATTAAAAACGAAGATTTATTTTTTGTTTATCGGAATCTCCCACGTTTTTCCTTACATAAAAATCCCTTGGCTGTAAACAATACTGTTGTGAAATCAAATTTTGTAGGGGTGGATGCCTTCATCCGCCCGAGGGACGATGTGGCATCGTCCCCTACGATATCAAAAAAGGGGATTTATATAATGAAAGCAACGGGAATTGTAAGAAGAATTGACGACCTTGGTCGTGTCGTTATTCCGAAAGAAATCAGACGCACAATGCGTATCCGCGAGGGCGACCCTTTGGAAATTTATACAGACCGTGACGGAGAGGTTATTTTCAAAAAATATTCGCCGGTGGGTGAGCTTGCATCGTTTGCAAGCCACATTTGCGAAACGCTCTACAAGACCACGGGGCACACGGCAATCGTCTGTGACCGTGACACTGTAATTGCAGCATCCGGTTCGGCAAAGCGCGATGTTTTTGAAAAGCGAATTTCAGAAGCGCTCGAAAGAATTATAGAATCAAGGCAGATATATCAGCACAAATCAGGAGAAAGCCATGTTAATGTAACCGAAGCGGAAGACGGGAATTTTGTTTCGATTGCAGCTCCGATTATATCCGAGGGAGATGTTTCGGGCTGCGTTGCCTTTGTGTTTGACGGCAGCGAAGCCGAGCTTGGCGAGACTGGTTATAAGCTTGTTCAGACGGTTGCAGGGTTTCTTGGAAAGCAAATGGAAGCATAAAATTAAGGATTGGCCGGTGAAACTGATTTTGCCGGCTAAAATTATTAAAAAAACAGGCAGATGCAAACAGCATCTGCCTGTTTTGACCCGAGAAACTAACAGCAGCCGCCGGGTTTAAGAGCAAAGGACTGACAATCTGTGCATTGGTCCTGCGTCGGATTTTTCTCGTGTGTTCCGACCTGTATTGAGTTAAGAGAGCAGTAATCAACGCCTGCGCAGTGGTGCTTACAGCTTGTGACTGCACACTGAATGGACTTATTGGGATTTTCGTTCATTTTCATACCTCCGAAATTAGTTTTGTTGGATTCACCTACGCGAGTATTTTGCGCAGAAAGAATAAAAATATGCAAATATATCGTCCTGAAAAAGAAGGATTGCTTTTTCGGGAAGAATATCACGCTTGACAATATGTAAAAATTTTTTTAATATTATTATGGTTATTTGTATAGAAAAGAAGATTATAAACAAAAAGGGTTGATTTTTTTGAAAAAAAATAATGCCTTAAAATTTATAGTACAAACCTCAAAAAAAGAGTGGCCTCGGCTTTTTGCAGTGACTGTGATGATGGCAGCGAGCTCTTTTCTCGGAGTATATCTCGCGCTTGTTATGCGAGGCGTGATAAATTCCGCAGTGAGCGGCGATCCTTCCGGCATGAAGCGGTGGGGCATCGGGCTTATATCGCTCATTGTTGCAGAGGTTATTTTGTATATTTTTACGAGAGTTTTGGCCTCACAGATGTCAGCTCGCCTTGAAATTGCTTTTCGCGAAACGGTTTTTTCAAAGCTGCTGCGAAAGGATTACTCGTCCGTATCAGCTTTTCACAGCGGCGAGATTCAGAACCGTCTTTTCAGTGATGTTTCCGTCGTGAGTGAAAATGTCTCGACGCTTTTGCCGAGCGTTGTCGGGCTTTTTACAAGGCTTGGTGCAGCGCTTGTTGCCGTGTTTGTGGTTGATAAGCTTTTTGCGGCTGTAATTCTTGCGGCGGGGATTTCGCTTTTTGTTCTCGCGCGCCTTTTTAAGGGAGTTATGAAGAAGAGCCATAAGGAAGCTCAGGAAGCGGGCGGCAAGGTTCGTGCTCACGCTCAGGAGTCTGTTGAAAACCTTCTTGTCATAAAGGCGTTCGGAATGGAAGACAAGATTTCCGAAGGCGAAAAACGTCACCATCTCGCATATTACAAAAAGAGAATGAAGCGTGCGCTTCTTTCAATCATGGCATCAGGAGGGGCATCTGCCCTTATCGACTTTGGATATGCATATGCCGTAATATGGGGCGCAACAAAGATTATATCGGGTGCCGCAGGCTTCGGATATGGCGATTTTGTTGCAATAATGCAGCTTATAGGGCAAATAGAATCTCCGTTCGCCGGTCTTTCCGGCAGCTTGACAAAGTACTATTCAACAATAGCCTCCGCAGAGCGGATTATGGAGCTTTGCGAGCTTGCTGAGGATACGGCGAAAGCCGCAGATTCAGAGAGAATTTACAAAAACCTTTTGTCCATAAATCTTTCGCAGGTCAGCTTTGCTTATGGCGAGACCGAGGTTTTAAGCTGTGCGTCAACCGCGATTTTAAAGGATAGCCTTACGCTTGTTTCGGGAATTTCAGGAATCGGCAAGAGCACGTTTATCAAGCTTCTTATGGGAGTTATCACTCCGCAGAGCGGATTGGTTTTTGCAAAAACCGAGGACGGTGATATTTTGCTTGATTCGTCTACAAGAGGGATTTTTGCATACGTTCCGCAAGGAAACCTCTTGATGAGCGGAAGTATTGCTGAAAACCTACGCCTTGCAAAGGCAGATGCAACGGAGGAAGAAATGCAGGCCGCCCTTGAAGCTTCCTGTGCAGATTTTATTTCAGAGCTTCCAAACGGCCTTGATACCGTGCTGGGTGAGCGCGGAAGCGGATTAAGCGAGGGCCAGGTTCAGCGGCTTGCAATAGCAAGAGCGATTCTTTTCGGAGCTCCGGTGCTTTTGCTTGACGAGGCAACGAGTGCACTTGATGAAAATACGGAGAAAAGAGTCCTTGAAAACATAATGAGGCTTCCGGGCAAAACCTGCATCTGCATTTCACATCGCCCGGCGGCTCGCTTAATATGCGATAAGGAAATATACATAAAAGACGGAAAAGTTTTTGAAAGGGAATAGGCAATGAAAATATCAGGCTTTCAGAAGCTCACGCTTCTTGATTTTCCGGGGCATGTCGCTGCAACGGTATTTACCTCCGGATGCAATTTCAGATGTCCGTTTTGCCATAACGCAGGCCTTGTGACAAATTTATCAGAGGCTGAGATTATTGATAAAAATGAAGTTGTTTCATATTTAAAAAAGCGGACAGGAATTCTTGACGGCGTTTGTGTAACGGGAGGCGAGCCGCTCTTGCAGAGTGATATTGCGGAGTTTCTTTCGGAGATAAAAGCGCTGGGGTATAAGATAAAGCTTGACACAAACGGCTCTTTTCCCGAAAAGCTCCAAAAGCTCATAGAGGCGGGGCTTTGCGACTATGTTGCAATGGACATTAAAAACTGCAAGGAGCGATACGTTGAAACCGCAGGAAATCCGGAGCTTGATATGTCTGCAATCTCAGAAAGCGTAAATCTGTTGTTGTCCGGCGTGTGCGACTATGAGTTTAGGACAACCGTTGTCGCCGAGCTTCACACAGAAAAAGATATAGAAGCTGCGGCAAAATGGATAAAGGGAGCGAAAAGATATTTCTTGCAGAATTTTGTAGATTCAGGAAACATTATAGGGAAAAATCTTTCTGCTGTATCCCCTGAAAAGCTTGAAGCTATGCGGGTTTTGGCTTCGAAATACATAGATGATGTGTCTCTTCGCGGCGTATAAACACAATATCTTGTAAAAAATGTGTTGACAAAATACTATATATATGTTAAAATGCTCTTACACTCAAAAAATCGAGGGGGAGCATTTTTTATGTATCAGGTTATAAAGCGAGACGGCAAGGCTGTTAATTTCAACTTATCAAAAATAAGCAATGCGATTATGCAGGCGTTTGATGCTTGCGATAAACAATATAACGCGGATATTATCGACTTTCTCGCATTAAAGGTCACCTCCGACTTCGAGCCGAAGATTGAAAACTCAGCGATAACTGTCGAAGCTATTCAGGACAGTGTTGAGTCCGTTCTCATCAAGGGTGGTTATGACGATGTTGCAAAGGCATACATCCTCTACCGTAAGCAGAGAGAGAAGATAAGAAACCTCGGTACAACAATTGTTGACTATAAAGAGATTATCGACAACTATCTCAAAATAAACGACTGGCGTGTTAAAGAGAACTCAACGGTTACATATTCCGTTGGAGGTCTCATCCTTTCAAACTCCGGTGCGATTACCGCCAACTACTGGCTTTCAGAGGTTTATGACAATGAAATCGGAGATGCTCACCGCAACGCAGACATCCACATTCACGATCTCTCAATGCTCACGGGATACTGTGCAGGCTGGTCGCTCAAACAGCTGATTCAGGAAGGCCTCGGAGGAGTTACAGGCAAGATTACCTCCTCACCGGCAAGCCACCTTGCAACTCTCTGCAATCAGATGGTAAACTTCCTCGGAATCATGCAGAACGAGTGGGCAGGTGCTCAGGCATTTTCATCCTTTGATACCTACCTTGCTCCGTTTGTAAAGGTTGATAACCTCTCCTATGACCAGGTCAAGAAGTGCATCGAGTCATTTATATACGGTGTTAACACCCCGTCTCGTTGGGGTACGCAGGCTCCGTTCTCAAATATCACGCTCGACTGGACAGTTCCTGCTGATCTTGCGGAGTTAAACTGCATAGTTGGCGGCAAGGAAATGGACTTCAAGTATAAAGATTGTAAGAAAGAAATGGATATGGTCAACCGTGCCTTCATCGAAATTATGATTGAGGGTGACGCCAACGGTCGCGGCTTCCAGTATCCGATTCCGACGTACTCTATCACAAGCAACTTTGACTGGTCAGAAACCGAGAACAACAAGCTTCTCTTTGAAATGACCTCAAAATACGGCACACCGTATTTCTCAAACTATATCAACAGCGATATGGAGCCGAGTGACGTTCGCAGCATGTGCTGCCGTCTCCGCCTTGACCTCCGCGAGCTTCGCAAGAAATCAGGCGGATTCTTCGGAAGCGGCGAAAGCACAGGCAGCGTTGGTGTTGTTACAATCAATATGCCGCGCATCGCATATCTTGCAAAAGACGAAAAAGATTTCTATGAGCGCCTTGATAAGCTTATGGATATTGCGGCCCGCTCACTCAAAGTAAAGAGAACTGTTATCACAAAGCTTCTTGAAGCAGGGCTTTATCCCTACACAAAGAGATACCTCGGCACGTTCAACAACCACTTCTCAACAATCGGTCTTGTCGGCATGAACGAGGTAGGCCTCAATGCAAACTGGCTCGGCAAGGATATGACAGACGAGAAAACTCAGCAGTTCACAAAAGATGTTCTCAATCATATGCGCGAGCGTCTCTCTGATTATCAGGTAAAATACGGAGATTTGTACAATCTTGAAGCAACGCCGGCCGAGTCAACGGCATATCGCCTTGCAAAGCACGACGTGAAACGTTATCCCGACATCAAAACAGCTGCAAAGAATGAGGATGAAACCCCTTACTACACAAACAGCTCACATCTTCCTGTCGGATATACGGAGGACATCTTCACAGCTCTTGACATTCAGGACGAGCTTCAGACTCTCTACACCTCAGGAACCGTTTTTCATGCATTTCTCGGCGAAAAGCTTCCTGACTGGAAGGCTGCTGCAAACCTTGTTCGCAAGATTGCGGAAAACTACAAGCTTCCGTACTACACACTTTCCCCGACATACTCCGTATGTAAGAACCACGGGTATCTCGCAGGCGAGCAGTTCACCTGCCCCGAATGCGGAGAGACAACAGAGGTTTATAGCCGCATAACAGGCTACTATCGCCCGGTCCAGAACTGGAACGACGGCAAGAGCCAGGAATATAAGGATAGAAAAGTTTACGACATCGAAAACTCTGTTCTCACAAAGAAGGAAGCTACCGCTTGCGACGCTCCTGTTGAGAAAGAGAAGACGGAGGTTGAGGTAAAAGACGGTGCATACCTCTTCACAACTGCAACTTGCCCGAACTGCAAGATAGCCTCGGCAACTCTCGATAAGGCCGGCTTTGCATATGAAAAGCTCCTTGCAAACGACAACAAAGCTTTTGCAGAAGCTCTCGGCATAAAGCAGGCTCCCACCCTTGCTGTTGTAAAGAACGGCGAAGTTGAGAAGTTCTCGGGCGTTTCCGAGATTAAGAAGATGCTCAAAGTCTAAGGGGAAATTAATAATGTATGATATCATAATTATCGGCGGGGGCCCTGCGGGGCTTACCGCCGCCCTGTACGCTTGCCGTGCAAACAAGAGCGTGCTTGTTATCGAGAAGGCAAGCTTCGGCGGCCAGATTACATACTCGCCCAAGGTTGAAAACATTCCCGGATTTTTGAGTCTTTCGGGAAATGAATTTGCTGAAAAGCTCATCGAGCAGGTGCTCGAGCAGGGGGCAGATGTTGAAGCTTGCGAAGTGCTTGAGGTTCGCGACGGTGACGTCAAAACCGTTGTGACGGACGAGGGTGAGTTTACCTCCCGCGCCGTTATCGTTGCGACAGGTGCGCGCCACAGGCTTTTGGGTCTTCCAAAAGAGGAAGACTATATTGGAAACGGAATTTCTTTCTGTGCAGTGTGTGACGGCGCATTTTACGAGGGTGAAACCGTTGCCGTTATAGGCGGCGGAAACTCTGCGCTCCAGGAGGCGATTCTCCTTTCCGACCTTGCAAAGAAGGTATATGTTGTTCAGAATCTCGAATTCCTCACAGGGGAGAAGAAGCTTTC
>JAZRPO010000021.1:0-14820 GCA_045649265.1 Eubacteriales bacterium | reverse complement strand
GGCAGCATCGCAATAAACACATTTAACAAGCTCGGGATGAAGCGTTTTCTCATTGCAATCTTTGCGCTTTACCTCCCGGTTGACGTTTTTGTTAGAAATGTTTTGCAGATATCCTTTCTTTCCTCAATCTGGGATGAAGCATTTATGCTTTTCTGCATCTTCTTTATTATATGGCAGCTTATGTTTTCAAAAGAAACCATAAAGCCACGCATAACTCCGATTGATATGCCGCTTCTTTTCTTTATGGCAATCGGAATTCTTCTCCTTGCCGTAGTTTCTCCGAAAATGGGCCCTGCTATTGCCGGTTACCGCGCTGTATGCCAGTTTATGCTTTGGTTCTTCGTCCTCACTCGTCTGATAGAGAACGACAAGGATTTTAAAACTCTTTATTTTACTTTCAACGCGCTGGCGTTCGCAATAGCTATCCACGGCATTTATCAGTACATCACAAAAGCTCCCATGCCGGAGGCTTGGGTGGCTCAGGCAGAGGCAGGTGTCCGCACCCGCGTTTATTCAATAATCGGAAGCCCGAATATTATGGGTGCATTCATGGTTATGGCAGCACCTATGCTTGCAGCGTGTGCATACTACGCAAAAAAGCTTTGGGTTAAATGCCTCATGTGGGGTTTTACCGGAATAATATGCCTCGCTGCTCTCTTCACCTTTTCAAGAGGCGCATGGTTCGGTCTCACAATTGCAGTTGTTGTCTTTTCTCTCCTCGTAGACAGAAAGCTCCTTCTTTTTGCGGCAATCGGGATTCTGGGTATAATTTTCTGCGTTCCTGAGATTTCGAACAGAATAACCTTTCTTTTTACGGCAGATTTTGCGAAGGCAAATTCCACAGGTGGGCGCGGAGAGCGTTGGCATCTTGGCCTTTCCCTGTGGAGGCAAAACCGTCTCTTCGGCTTCGGGCTCGGAAGATACGGCGGAGCAATAGCCATGCAAAACAAGGAGATTGATGACCTTTTATATTATTATATGGATAACTACTATCTCAAAACGCTCACAGAAATGGGGCTTATTGGCCTTATCTCCTATGTATGGTTGCTTCTTAGAAATATCCTCTGGTCCTGCAGAAGCATCTTTAAAACTCAGAAAAATAAGATGTCAATCCTCTCCTCCGGAATCCTTTCAGGCCAGATAGGTGTCCTTGCGCATTCGTTTTTTGAAAACATATTCGAAGTTCCGTATATGAACGCATATTTCTGGGGGCTTTCAGCCGCAGTCATGTATCTCGGCTACACACGGCTCAGAAGAAACGACAGGCAGAGTGCAAATCAATAGATCAAGACTGTTGCAAATTGATTTTGTTAAATCAAAATGCAACAGTCTTTTTTTATATGCCTTGAAAGCTTTTTGTTACTTGCTTAAATTCTGCTCATAAGACATGATCATTTTCTTAACCATCTGTCCGCCGATTGAACCTGCCTGACGTGAAGTAAGATCACCGTTATAACCCTGCTTGAGGTTTACGCCTACTTCAGATGCAGCCTCCATCTTGAACTTATCAAGTGCTTCCTGTGCATTCGGTACGATTGCCATTTGAAATTCACCTCCTCAAATTGACTTCAATAGTATTTTGTTCTGTTTGAAGTCTTATATGAGTTGTAATTTTTACATTCCAAAAACTGTTGATCTTAAAAATATAAAATTTTTTTGACGAAAAGCTCTTGACAAAATGCTGCACAATCCGTATAATTAAGTAGTTCGCTTCGGGTTGTGGCTCAGCTTGGTAGAGCGCTGCGTTCGGGACGCAGAGGCCGCAGGTTCGAATCCTGTCAACCCGACCACATCTCTCGGAAGCAGAAAGCCTTTCGAGAGATTTTTTGTTTTGTACATATGGCTCACTATAAGTATTAGGGAGATGAAAGCTTTGAAAAACTTTAAAACCGGGCTTTGTTCTGTTTCTTTCAGGCGCAATACCCCTGAGGAAATTGCAAAAGCCGCACATGATGCGGGGCTTGAGTTTATTGAATGGGCCAGTGACGCTCATGCTCCCTGTGATGATGCCGCCAAAATCGAAAACATTATTTTTCTTCAAAATCAATACGGCATTACATGCTCGTCCTACGGCACTTACTACAAGATAGGCCAACACACCATTGATGATATCTATCCGTACATTAAAACTGCGCGAATGCTCGGAACCAACATACTCAGGCTCTGGTGCGGTGTAAAATCCTCATCTCTGTACAGTGCAGAAGAAAAAGAAGCTCTGTTGGACACATGCCGTCAGCTTGCAGCTGTTGCTAAGGATGAAGATGTTATTTTTTGCATGGAATACCACAATAACACTTTTACGGATTCGCCGGATACTGCTATGGAACTTATGCAGACGGTATCTTCTCCGAATTTCCGGATGTACTGGCAACCTGAGGCTTTTATCAGCGCGGATGAAAACGATATCCGTGCAGAAATGCTGGCTCCGTATTCAGTGAACATCCATGTATTTAATCATATAAAATCAAAGGCAGTTCCTCTTTCCGAATGTCTTGATTCATGGAAACAATATCTCAGCCATTTTGACGGAGAAAAAGTACTGCTTTTAGAATTTTTGCCGAATAATTCTATGGATTCATTGAAGGCAGAAGCAGAATCACTTCGGACTATTGTTATGCAAAGCAATAGATAAGTTGCATCAAAAGCTTTTGAAAATTTGTTACAAAAAAACAAGGCTCTCAAATTCAAAGATTGGAGCCTTGTTTTTTGTTTTTCTGCCTAACCTTCAAAACCAATCAGGAGACCTCCGTTTTCCGCATAAAAGCTGCACAGGCCTCGAGCCGGGTAGATTTCGACTTCTGCCTCAGGAAACTTTTTCAAAATAAGAGCTTTCAGCTCTTTTGCATCCTTTTCGCTTAGGCAGTTGGAAATTCTGACCTTTCCCCCGCAATACCCAGTTTTAATCATGCGGTCAAAGGCTGTTTTGAAAACACTTTCTCTCCCCCGGCACTTGTCCATAAGCTCTAAAATTCCCTCGCTGCTCGCCTTTCCGAGAACCCGAATTCCCAGAAGCCCTGCAGCCTTTGCCGCAAGCGGGCTGACTCGTCCGTTATTTGCAAGATTCTTCATTGATTTTAAAATAAAGAACAATTTTGTTTTCTTGGAATATTCATCAGCTATCTTACATATTTCATCAAAGCTTTTTCCGTCACTATATGCTTGTGCCGCTTTTTCAATAACAAGCTTCATCTCGGGGCCGGCAGATAAAGAATCAAATACAAAAACACGTCGGTCCGGATATTTTTCTTCATATATTTTTTTCGCAATGACAGCCGAATTATAGCATCCCGACAGTCCGCTTGTTATTGTAATACAGAAAACAAGCTCGGCATTTTCAAAAGCCGCAATCCAATCCTCTGGACTGGGACAGGAGCTTGAAGACTTGCCTCTGAAATTTGAAAGGAAGTTTACCATTTCACTTACTTCCAACTCTTTATCATCTATAAACTCCCGCTCTGAGGTTATAATCTTTAACGGTACAGAGGCAAAATCGACCCCCGGAAGTGTTGTTACATCAGAAGCTGAGTCGGCAACTATTTTAAAGCTTTTCATATTAGTCTCCTTATTCTTTTTCTACGGAAATTATATCATCTCACAAAAGAAACTTTCAACCTACACCTTATTTTTGCTCCTATCCTATTATTTTCTTGAAAATAGAGTCACTCTACTGCAATTCTACATATGTTTCAAAAGCAGTAGAGTGACATTTTCTTTGTTCTTATTTGTAAAACACGGTTTCAACCTCTTTCGGGAGCGGTGATGAAACTTCTATCTCTCCGCCTCCAAACGGAAGCTCCATATGCAATTTGTGCGAATGAAGAGCGCATCGCCCCGAAAGCTCGCAAAGCTCCGAGCCGTAAAGAAAATCTCCAAGCAGCGGATGCCCAAGGTACGCCATATGGACACGTATCTGATGAGTCCTTCCCGTGAGCGGCATAACCTTGACCATGCTTTTTCCGTTAAATTCTTCTACGACTTCAAAGCGTGTCTTTGCAAAATCGCCGTCCGCTCTGACCTCACGCTCTATAACAGAACCGTCACGCCTGCCAATCGGTGCGACCACCTCTCCGCATTTCTCTCTGAAGGTACCTTCGCATATTGCCAGGTATTCGCGATAAAAGCTTCCGCTATGCAGAAGGCGCGATGCAAATGTATGCGTATATGCGTTTTTCGCAACTGCCATAACTCCGGACACCCCTCGGTCAAGGCGATTTATCGGGCGAAAAACAAAATTTTCACCTTTGTTTTTATAATACCACATAACTATATTGCCAAGCGATGTCTCAAAATGCCCATGCGACGGATGCACTGCCACATTAGCAGGCTTATTTACAATAAGTACATCCTCATTTTCATAGAGAATTTCAAGGTCACCCTCTGTCGCCACGACGCCGGGAGAGCTTTTTTCTTCCGGTTCCAGAATAACCTCGATTTTATCGCCTGTACTTACAATATCAATGGTATAAACGCTTTTTCCGTTGAGCAAAATTCCGTTTTCCGTTCTCTTGATGCGGCGCAGGAGCATTTCCGAAACGCCAAAGCGCCTTTTTAAAATCTCGGACAACGTTTTTCCGTTATCCTCACCATCTGCTATGTGACAGAGCTTACGAAGCATCGAAGCGGCTCCCTTCCCGGCGGATAAATGCACCGACAGGCGCCTTTGTGGGAAGCTTTACGTGAACACGAATTTTTGCTTGCCGTGCCGATGTTATCTCCTCGCCTTTATCAGTGGTCATTTTTTCAAAGGTTACCTTTTGTGGCATCCCCTTTGGCTGCATAAGCTCATACTCGACATTTATATCAAACTTGTTTTTTTGTTCAAGCACGGCGTTGCCCTCATCGTCACACTCAACAACCGAAGCAACAACATCCCATGTTCTTATGTACTCAGATGAGTCTGTCCGTTGAATATTCTCTTCACCGAAGTAGAAGCCTGTGCAGTACTCTCTGTGGCTGACCTTATTGACCTCTGAAAGCCAGAATCCGCAAGGGTCCCACGTTTCGGGACTCCTTACATATTCATCAACTGCAAGGCGGTAGGCGTTTGTAATTGCTGCTGCATAATATGCCGATTTAACCCTGCCTTCTATCTTGAAGCTGTCTATCCCTGCTTTCATGAGCTCAGGAACAAACGACACCATATTCAAATCCTTTGAACTGAAAATATGTGTGCCATAGTCATCTTCGACCACAGGAAAATATTCTCCCGGGCGTTTTTCCTCTACAAGATGATATGACCATCTGCACGGCTGAGCGCAGTTGCCTCGGTTTGAAGAGCGACCTGTAAGATAATCTGAAATCATGCAACGCCCTGAATATGCCATACACATAGCACCGTGAACAAAGGTTTCAATCTTTAAGTTTTTATTCTTGTGCTCCATTATTTCGCATATTTCTTTAAGACTCGCCTCTCTTGCAAGGCAAACCCGTGATGCACCAAGCTCATACCACGCATTTGCAGCATCGGTATTCAGAACACTTGCCTGCGTGCTTATATGAATTTCTGCCTTCGGCGCGTATTTCTGCGCAGCCTTCATACATCCGAGGTCTGCGACAATTATGCCGTCAACCCCTATTCCGCCAAGCATTTCAAGATATGCTGGCAGAAGCTTTAAGTCATTATTTCTCATAAGCGTGTTGCAGGTTATATATACTTTTACTCCGTTTTCGTGAGCAAGCTTAACAGCATCAGAAAGCGCAGCGTCTGAGAAGTTCTGAGATGCTGTACGCATCCCGAACATTTCTCCTGCCATATAAACTGCATCCGCTCCATAAAGAACAGACGCTCTTAATTTTTCCATATCCCCTGCCGGGGAAAGAATTTCAGGTTTTTTCATATCAGCATTACGGATTTATCTTCGGAGTTTTCAAATGCTCGTCATATGTCTTTGAAAACTTATGAGTACCGTCCTCCTGCAAAGCAAAGAATAAATAGTTTGTGTCATTGGGATAAAGCGCCGCTTCAATCGAATCAAGGCCGGGGTTTGCAATCGGCCCGGGCGGGAGCCCCTTGTATCTATATGTGTTGTACTTGTTATCAATCTTTGTATCTGCAATGGTGATTACCTTTTTTCTCTCTCCGAGAATATACTGAACCGTTGCACAGGATTCAAGATACGGATACGTCTTGTTATTAAGGCGGTTATGGAATACCGAAGCAATATTCTGCCTGTCCTTTGCAGTTGCCTCACGCTCTATTATTGAAGCAAGCGTTATAAGCTCATGAGTTGAAAACCCGAGTTGCTTTGCTCTTTCCTTCTTGTCCTCACCGAATTTCAGCTCAAAATTATCAAGAAATCTCCTTATTACCCGCTCCGGCATATCATTCTTGTAAAACTCGTAAGTGTCCGGGAACAGATATCCTTCAAGCCTGTTTGTTTTTCCAAGCGGAATGCCTTTGAGGAATTCATAGTCAAAGTCGGTATTTGCAGCTGCATCTTTAAGTGCATCCGCGTCACAAACTCCCTTTTCTGCCAAAACTTCTATAATCTGGCTGACCTCGTATCCCTCGGGGATTGTGACCATAACGGTATTGAGTGCTGCCTTTTTGCTCGTCAAACGGCGAAGCATTGCGCGATAGTCCATATTGGAATTGATTTTATACTCTCCCTCCGGAAATTCTGCGCCGCGTTTTGTCAAAAGAGCAAACATCTTAAAAAGCCCTTTATGCTCAATTATATTGTTGTCTTTCAATATTTTTGCGACATCTCCACGGCTCGCATCCTCAGGAATTTTGACTATTGCCTCATAGTCAGGCCTTGCAAGAGCAAGCACCTCGTTTACAGATGCAATAATCCATGCAGAAAGAAGCATGGAAACGCCGAGTATAAAAGCTATGTAGATATATGCTATAGGATTCTTTTTTCTTCTGCGCACCTTTTTCGCCATTATATTCCCCTCATTTCATCACTTGTTATAACTCTTTTCTCTGTCACGATAATATCAACACTTTTGTCTTTCTCGCCGTGCGGCACGGTTTTTCTTATATTGGCTTCACGGCACAAGCCTACAAAGAGCGAGTTTTTTGCCTTTTCGAGAAATCTGTCATAGTACCCCGCGCCACGCCCAAGCCTCGTTAAATCCTCCCCGAAGCAAAGCCCCGGAACAACTATAAGAGAAAGCTCAGACGGCTGGCAGCTCTTCGCCGAAGCCGGCGGTTCGGGTATGTTGTATCTGCCCGGTGATAATACGGAAAGAGATGAAATCCGCCTTGCCTCCATCTCTCCTTTTTCATGGCACAAAGGAACATACACCTCAAAAGACTCTTTGAGAAATCTGTTTATAATTTCATAAGTCCCAACTTCTTTTTGGCAGGAAACATAAACAAAAACCTTTTTATATGCTTCGAGCGCCAAACCGAAAAGGTTATCAACTATAGCTGCATCCTGCGCTTTCTTCTCTTTCTCCGAAAGGCAAGCATCGTTTTTCTTTATCTCCGCACGGAGTTTTTCTTTATCAATAGCAAATTGCATCTTTTACAGCCTCCGCAACTTCCTTTCCGCGAAGCACTGAAAGAATTTCGAAGGCAAAGTCGTATGCATCTCCCGCCGCGCGTGCAGTTATAATCTCGCCATCGCGGACAACTCCGAGCTTTCCGTTAAACCCGTCACTCGGAAGTTCTTCACTGCACGACGGATAGCACGTGCATTTTCTCCCTTCAAGAACACCGAGCCTTGCAAGGATAATCGGCGCTGCACAGATAGCAGAAATCTTAATCTTCTTCTCTGCAACCCCCTTTACCAGCGCTCTTATTTTTTCATTTTCCCAAAGGTTATCAACTCCCGGCTGTCCTCCTGGAATAATCAGCATTTCGATTTCAGAAAAATCTGCATCTGAAAACACCGCATCTGCACAAACAGAAACTCCGTGAGAAGATTTTACCTCTTTGCCGGAAACTCCGATTGTCGTAACATTGACTCCTCCGCGACGAAGAATATCAACAGGCGCAAGTGCCTCACACATTTCAAATCCGTTTTCAAGAAGCAAATATACCATAATTTTCTTCTCCTTTAATTGTGCATTAAATTTACATATGCGCCGCAGGCATCAGAAAACGTTTTTTCTGCGGCCTTGCTCAGTATTTTTGCAACTGCAATGGGCTTTTCGCTCCCAAAGGTTGTGACAATGCATTCCTTTGAAAATGCGCCTGCTAACTCCGCAGGGCTTGCCGTTTCTGAAAAGAATTCAGGAACAATCACCTTGCCGTTATGATAATAGTATGCACAGTATCCTCCATCCCATACTTTGAAGCCTCCGCCGAAGCTCTTGTGCTCATCAATCAGAAGTCTCCACGCATCAGGATCACGCTCGCAATACACAGCCTCTGAAAGAGCTTTTTCATATACATCGTTGAGATGCGGGATATCTTCCTCTCCGGCCTCCCGAACAGGAGCTTTTCCATCAGGCTCTGCTTTAAGATTTTTTACATAGGCAATCTCAGAGAAGCCGCATTTTTTGTAAAACTCAAATAAGCTGTCGCTCTGCGGAATGAGGAGAAGCGCATCGCACGAGTGCGCCTCGCTTTCAAGGAGCCGCCCGGCAATGCCTCTGCCTCTGCACTTTTTCAAAGTCCCGACACCGTAAATATATTTTGCGGAAAGGGTTCCCACCGGTGTGCAGAGCCTTCGCGGAAAAACGTGTATCATCCCAACACATTCGCCGTTTTGTTCATAGACAACAGCCGATTGAAGTTTGAAAATTCTTTCAAAAAAGAATTCGGAATATTTGACATCCTCGGGAAAGCACTCTGCCCACATTGACCGAAGGCTCGGCATATCCTCTTTTCTTGCTTTTCTGATTATCTCTTCCATACCACACTATACTTTTCAATGAGCATCTCGGGGCAATATGAAAGCTTTGATTTACGAAGCCCCTCCAGCCCCATATCGTCTTCCCTGTTTAAATACATAACCGAATCTGCCACTTGGTTTGCAAAGCATCTGTTAATCATCTGATATGCACCGTCAAAAGCATAATCGGCTTTTTCAACCAGAACATCAATAGCATCTTCACTCATTCTTGATCCGATGCAATAAGCACAAATCTGTCCGTCAACCCTTAAAACCCCACCAACAAGGTGAAACTCTGAAAAATGCAATAGGATCTCTTTAATTGCGCAAGTCTCAATCATGAGCATTTCAGACCTCTGTTTTGAAGCAGCCATGCGAATCCACTTTTCTTGAAATACAAGCACCTCTCGGATGTTTTCTTCGCCGAGCGGCTCATATACATACCTGCCATCATACTTTTTCATAAACTTGTTGACGTGGTTTTTCTTCTGATGAAACCGTTTCCCCGAAAGGCTTGCAAGGCTTTCAGCGCTGTAAATATAATCAAAGCTCGCCCGCCTTTCCGAATATGAGAATTCGCCGGGAAAAACCTCTTCGAGAGCTTGCCTCATTTTCTTCGTCACGCACAAAAAATGAACACAGGAATTTCCCTTTGCCTTTTCCTCGGCATAGAGCTTTTCCATGGCACCTTTTAACTCTCCGCCATACGGAAACAGATATGACGTGCCGCTATTGTTTTTTATTCTATAAAAAACAGTCTCGCCATCAATGCAGATTTCGCATCCAGAGGCTTCTCTCCACAAATAAAGAGCAACAAACGAGCATTCGCTTGACATATACGGCAGTTTATACATTATCGGTGCTGCAAATTGAAAGTCCTCTGCGCTGATTTTTGTAAAACTAAGCATTTATTTTTCCTTTTTAAAGTATTGTCTTTACTTTATCAAAAATTTCATTATGAACGTCTTCTCTGCTTCTTATTTTTTCTCCCGAAGCACAGGATATTCTCATCCAGCCATACCTTTCTGACAAAGCGCATGCGGATTCGTAACATTTTTTGAGATACTCTTTATCCTTCTCGTGTATATCCTCGCTCCCGCTCCGGCAGCTCATCAGCTTTTGCGCCGCCTCCGGCGGCATATCAAGGAAAAGCACCGACGTCGGCTCCGGCAATTTAAGCAGATTGTACTCAAAATCAAAAAGCCAATCGCAGAAATTTTCACGCTCCGATGCCGGAAGCTTGCTCGCCTGATAAATTGCGTTCGAGGTCGTGTATCTGTCAAGAAGGACACATCCGCCGTTGTCAAGATAGGTTTTCCATTCTCTCAGATATGAAGCAACCCTGTCAACCGCAAAAAAACTCGACGCTGCATATGGGTTGACGGCTGAAACATTCTCACCAAACTCTCCCCCGAGATACATCCTCACAAGAGCGGAAGAGTCACTGTCATATCTTGGAAAAGCAATTTTCTTAAAATCAATCTTTTCGTTTTCGAGCCTTTTGCACAAAAGCTCAAGCTGAGTTGATTTTCCGGAGCAATCCGTTCCTTCGATTGCAATCAGCTTACCGCGCATAAGTCTCTACCTCTTTCTCAAAGCGTCAGATATCACACAGAACATATATTTGGGAAGCGACAGCATTCTCCCAAACCGGCGCGGCTCTTTAATGAGCCGATAAAGCCATTCAAGCCCCAGGCGAATCCAGATTTCCGGAGCGCGTTTTACCGTCCCTGCATATGAATCAAGCGCCCCGCCAAGGCAGAGCGTGAGGCGGACGCCCAGCTTGTCCTTGAATTTTGCAGACCAAAGCTCCTGCTTTGGCGCGCCCAGACATACAAAAAGAATCTTCGCGCCACTCCGGTTTATTTCATCAATTACTTCTGCATCTGTGTCAAAATACCCATCTCGAAGCCCTACAAAGTTAAGGCCGGGGTACTTTTCCGAAAGCTTCGCCGCGGCAAGCTCTGCAACTCCGGGCTTTGCCCCGAGAAAGAAGATTTCATCTCCTGTTTCGGCTGCCATTTTGAGAACTCTCTCTCCGAAATCAACGCCTGCAACCTTTCCTTTCACGGGAGTTCCGTATATCTTAGATGCATACACAACCCCTATCCCGTCAGGCAGGACTATATCGGCAGAATTGATAGTTCTGCCAAGCCTGTCATCCTTCGCGGCAAGGTATGCGATTTCTGCATTGGGTGTAACAACAATATGGTTTTTTTCTTCTTCCATAAGCTTTCTTGCGAGATCTTCTGCCCCGTCAAGCGTAACGTTGTCGTATGAAATGCCATAAACTGAAACTTTTTCGTACATTCCCACTTCCCCTTTCCCGCAGGAAATATTTTTCTATATTATATAATACCACAAATACGTCAAATTGAAAAGCAAAATAATTATTCACACAAAAACTGCGTTCTCAAAACAAGAACGCAGTTTTTGTCTTTATCTTTTAAGTTGTATTCCTTCTGTTTCAAGCTTTTTGATTATTGACTCTGCAACGTCCATAACCTCTTCTCTTGTGAGAGTTTTTTCCTTATCGGAAAAGACAATTCTTACGGTTATTGACTTTCCGCTATCATCCGTATAGGTGTCTGCGACATATACCTTTTTGATAAGCTTGCAGTTTTCGCTCTCTACCGCTTTGGATATCGGCGCAAATTTTTCGCTTACAAAGGATAAGTCAATCTCTATCTCCGGATATTTTGACGGCTCCTCATAGACAATGCTTGCATTTTTAAGCTCTGCGAAAAGAGAAATATCGATTTCCGCAAAAACAATGCTTGCCTTTTTATCAATCTTCTTTGAAACCTGGGCATTGATAACACCAATTTCGCCAAGCTTAACTCCTCCGCAGTAAATTGCATTTAGATTTTTCGGGTGCTTATATGAGCTTTTCTCCTCTACCCTTTCAAAGGTAATAGGCAAATGCTTGATATCATCTGCGATGACGGCGAGCATATCACGAAGCTCAAAATAAAGAGCCTCTGTATCCTTTGTTTTTGAGAAGAGAGTTATTGCAAGCTTCTTTTCCTCATTACAAAGGTTTTCCGCATTCAAGCCGTTGACGGTTCTGCCTACCTCGAAAACTCCGAAATCAGGTGCATATGCGGTATTGTATTTCACCTGGCAAAGCTGCGTCGGGATAATTGAACGGCGTATGGTTTTGATGTTCGGGTTTGTCGCATTTATAAGCTCGACATTCGGCTCGATATCTATGCCGAGAGCCTTATACTCATCATAATATGCCCATACATATGAATGGAGCTCATGAAGCGAATATCTCTTTACAAGGATATCCTTGATTCGCTCCTCATCTGTCTTTTCCTGTGCCGCACGAACGGGATAAAGCGGAACCGCCGCCGTGTTGACGTCAAAGTTGTCGTATCCGTAGATTCGTGTTATCTCTTCGATGATGTCCGCCTTGATTGTAACGTCTTTCGTAGCACGCCATGACGGGACTTTGACTGTAAAGTCATTCCCGTTTACACTTACACCGAACCCAAGAGATTCAAGAGTTTTGACAATTTCGTCATTTGAAATTTCGATTCCGGTGTAACGGTTTACAAAGCTCTTGTCAAACGAAAGGCTTACATCATCATACTTCTTAACATACTCGTCCGTGAGCGAGCTTGTGACCTTTGCGCCGCTGTCAATGTCGGTAAGAAGCTTTACAAAACGGGCAATCGCCGGGACCGTCATTTCAGGATCAAGGCTCTTTTCGTAACGCTGTGATGCATCTGTTCTGTGAGCAAGACGAACGGTTGACTTACGGATTGATGATGCGTCAAATGTCGCAGATTCAAGTGTGAGAGAGCTTGTATCCTCAACTATTTCAGAATCAAGGCCGCCCATAATACCTGCTATAGCGACGGGGTTGTCACCGTTGCAAATCATAAGAGTATCACTGTCAATGTCGCGCTCGATATTGTCGAGAGTTGTGAACTTGAACGGCTTATCAAATCTCTTTACACGGATTTTATCAACCTTTCTTGAATCAAACGCGTGCATCGGCTGGCCCATTTCAAGCATTAGGTAGTTTGTGAGATCTGCAAGCAAATTAAGCCCACGCATTCCGCAGTAGTAAAGGCGGATTCTCATATTCATCGGGCTCTGGTGCTTTGTTATATTCTCAAATCGAAGCGCAGAGTAGCGGTAGCAAAGTTCATCTTCAATCTTGAGATCAAGACTCGGGAGAGACTTGTATGCCTGGAGGTCCGCAACCTCAAGTTGACAGAGCTTGCGACCTGCAATAGCGGCAAACTCGCGTGCAATACCGTAATGCCCCCAGAGGTCCGGGCGGTTGGTAAGTGACTTGTTATCAACCTCGAAAATAATATCGTCGATGTCGTAAATAGTTTTTATATCTGTTCCGTTTGCGACATCCTCCGTGATATCCATAATGCCGTCATTTGCATCACTTATTCCAAGCTCACGTTCTGAACAGCACATACCGCACGAAGTATATCCAGCAAGCTTCCTCGGTGCAATTTCTATCTCTCCGATTTTTGCTCCGAGCTTTGCAAACGCGGTCTTCATACCTACTCTTACGTTCGGTGCTCCGCAGACAACGTCAATAAGCTCGCCCGCACCTGCATCAACCTTGAGAAGGTGAAGCTTTTTCGACTCGGGGTGATCCTCAACTGACTTTATCTCAGCGACAACGATTCCCGAAATGTCGCTTCCCTTAAAGAAAATTTCATTTTCTACTTCCGCTGTAGAAAGGGAGAATTTGTTGATAAGCTCAAGCTTGTCGAGTCCCGAAAGATCAACAAAGTCCGAAATCCAGTTCATTGATAAAAACATAACTTCTCTTCTCCTTTCTTACTTATCGTCCGTAAACTGCGAAAGAACCTTAAGGCTTCCGGAGTTTAAATCACGAATATCTTTTACGCCGTATTTCATCATTGCAAGTCTTGTGAGCCCAAGGCCGAAAGCAAAGCCTGTGTATTCCTCGGGGTCGATTCCGCCAGCCTTAAGAACCTCAGGGTGAATCATCCCGCACGGGCAAAGCTCGAGCCAGCCGCTGTGCTTACACGAAGCGCAGCCCTCGCCGCCGCAGATGAGGCATGAAATATCAAGCTCAAATCCCGGCTCAACAAACGGGAAAAAGCCCGGACGCAAACGAACCTTAATGTCCTTCTGGAAAACCTCTGAAAGCATCGTTTTCATAAAGAAAATGAGGTTTGATATTGATATATTCTTATCGACCATAACCCCCTCCATCTGGAAGAAGGTGTTTTCATGGCAAGCATCTGTCGCCTCGTTTCTGAAGCAGCGCCCCGGGAAAATCGCCTTGATGGGCTTTCCTTCATTAACGAGCGCATCCTTATACTTTTTATAGATAGCATTCTGCGCTGCCGACGTGTGCGACTTGAGGAGCTGTCCGTTTTCGAGATAATACGTATCCTGCATATCGCGAGCCGGATGGTTCTTCGGGATATTGAGAGCCTCGAAGCACTCATAGTCTGATACTATTTCGCTGTAATCCTCAACAGCAAAGCCCATTGAACGGAATATTTCCTCACATCTGCGCTGCACGAGAGTTATGGGATGATACGAGCCGCGCTCTAAGTTTGCGGGAGTTGAAACGTCATACTCCGGCATAAGGCTGTTCTCTCGCTCGATTTCTGCAAGGCGGATTTCCTCACGCTTTTCCCCAATAAGAGCTGCCGCCTGCTCTTTGAGAACATTAACAGCCTGACCGAATTCCTTTTTCTCCTCATTTGAAAGGCTCTTCATATCCTTTAAAAGCTCTGTTACAAGCCCCTTCTTTCCGAGGTATTTTACTCTGATTTCTTCAAGCAGCTCCATTTCTGCACAAGCTTGCAAGGCTGCTTTCAGCTCTTCAAGCAATGCGGTTGTTTTTTCTGACATAACACCGTTTCCTTTCGTTTTAAATAAAAAAGCCCGCCCCGAAAAAATCGGGACGAGCTGAAATTGCCCGCGGTACCACCCAAATTCAGAAGTTCAATTTCTGCACTTTGTTGGCGCAATTTCGTGAGCGCCTGCACCCTGCTTATACCAATCGGCTTTC
>JAZRPO010000020.1:0-6344 GCA_045649265.1 Eubacteriales bacterium | reverse complement strand
GTGCAGCCTTCATAAATATCGCGGTATGCAACATCAAAGCGGCCACTGTACCATGGGTCTGAAACATCACGGTCCTCTCCCGTATAGGACATAAGCTTTGAGATTTTTCCGTCGGGGTCATTGCCGAGGATTCGCATTGCGTTTGTTACGTTTCGCGAATCCATACATATTATGTAGTGATACTTTTCATAGTCTGCCCGCGTGAGCTGGACTGCGCGCTTGCAATCGTCAGACAGCCCGTGTTTTGCAAGCTCCTGCTTTGCAGGGGGATAAATCGGGTTGCCGATGCCGTTCCAGATTTCCTCTGTGCTTGTTGCGGAGGAGGAAACGGAAAACTCGTGCGAAATGCCTTTCTGTTCAAGCATATCGCGCATTATAAGCTCTGCCATGGGAGAACGGCAGATGTTGCCGTGACACACAAACATTATTCTGGTCATAAAAGCTCCTTAGAAAATTCCGGTTATGAAGATTTCAAAGCCGATGAAGATGAGGATGATGCCACCGAAAATTTCGGCTTTGCCTGCAAATTTCATGCCTGCGCGCTTTCCGATATAAAGCCCTGCCATGCATATAACGAAGGTGACAGCGGCGATGATCCCTGCGGCAAGGAGAGCTTGTGTGAGTGCATATTCGGCGATGGTGAAGCCAACGGAAAGGGCATCTATTGAGGTTGCGACACCCTGGACAAGAAGAGCGAGGAAACCAAGCTTCTCAGCCTTTTCGTGATCTTCCTTGTGTGCGAGGGCGGAATAAATCATATTGCCGCCAATATAACAGAGAAGGATAAGCGCAATCCAGGGAATGAAAGGCTCAAAGCGCTTGAAATGGGAAACAAGCGTGCAGACGCACGTCCACCCGATGAGAGGCATAAAGGCCTGAAAGATTGCGAAAACTCCTGCAACCCCGCACATTTTTCTGCGCGGCATGGAGTGGTCCGCAAGTCCGTTCGCAAGGGAAACGGAAAATGCATCGGTGGCAAGCCCGATTCCAAGGAGAATGCTGTTGAAGAAGAAAATAAAGTTACTTTCCATAAAAACCTCATTAAAAAAATCGATTAAATAAGAGTATATCATCGGGGCAGAGGTTTGTCAATCTGAATACGCCTTCAAAAGACAAAAAGGAGTAAAAAAATCCAAAATTAGACTTTAAAAACGAAAAAAAGTGTGGTATAATCTCTAAGGCTTTTAGCTATAACACAGAAAAGGGATGAAGGAAAGTATGAGTACACTTTTATCAGTTTCCATAGCCCTGCTTGCCGGGCTTTTGATGACGAGGATTTTTAAACCTCTCAAGCTACCGTCGGTTACGGCTTATCTCATCGCCGGCGTTCTTGTCGGTCCGTACTGTCTCGGCGCACTCGGGATTCCGAACCTCGGCTTCAATTCAGCAGAGGCAGTGCATGCGCTTTCTCTTGTTTCAGAAGTTGCGCTTGGTTTTATCGCGTTTTCAATCGGAAGTGAGTTCCGTCTTGAGGAGCTTAAGAAGACAGGGAAGCAGGCGTTTGTCATCGGAATCGTTCAGGCGCTTGTCGCAACTCTCTTTGTTGACCTTGCCTTGGTTGTTGTGCATATCATAATGCCTGAAATTCTCTCTGTTCCACAGCTTATCACTCTCGGCGCAATCGCAACTGCAACGGCACCCGCTGCTACTCTTATGGTTGTACGTCAGTATAAGGCGAAAGGCCCGCTTACAGACCTTCTCCTTCCGATAGTCGCGCTTGACGATGCTGTCGGCCTCGTGATTTTTGCTGTTTCCTTCGGAATTGCAAAAACTCTCGTAACGGGAACTGTTGATATGGTTTCGATAATCGTAACTCCGCTTGTTGAGATTGTTGCATCTCTGGCGCTTGGCGCGGTTATGGGATGGGTTCTTACTCAGATTGAAAAGCTTTTCAACTCAAACACAAACCGTCTTAATATGACGATAGCTTTCGTTTTCCTCACGGTTGCCCTTTCTATGATGGAGTTCCATATAGGCCCGGTTCACGTCAGCTTCTCTTCACTTCTTGTATGTATGATGATGGGGACCATCTTCTGCAACATATGCCCACTCTCTGAGGATCTTATGGAGCGCTCGGATAAGTGGACATCGCCGCTTCTTGCTTTGTTCTTTGTTATAAGCGGTGCAGAGCTTGAGCTTAATGTATTTATGAATGTTGCGATTGTCGTAATCGGAATTGTATATATCCTCTTCCGCTCATTAGGAAAATATTTCGGAACCTTTATCAGTTCAAAGGCAACAAAGTGCTCACCCGAGATTTGCAAATATCTCGGCATAACGCTTCTTCCGCAGGCGGGCGTTGCGCTTGGTATGTGCACGCTTGCAATGGCGCTGCCTGATAATCAGGGTGCGCTCATCCGCAACATCACGCTCTTTGCAGTTTTGATTTATGAGCTGTTCGGACCTGTTTTTACGAGATGGGCGCTCACGAAGGCAGGAGATATCAAGCCGATGTCCGACGAGATCAAAAACCGCCGCGAAGAAAAGCTTCGCCTTGCACAGCAGAAATCAGAAAATTAATTATCAGGAATCGGGTGCTCTTGCATCCGGTTTCTTGATTAGAAGAGAAAATTGGTGGGGATTTTTATGGAATGTATTAAAAATTCATTAGTATATGCAAAGTCGTTTTTAAAATGGGCAATCCTCGCCCTCTGCGTAGGGCTTGTTGGTGGCGCTATCGGCGCTGTGTTTCACCTTTGCATTGATATGGCAACTGAGCTTCGCATGGAGCACGGCTTCCTGCTCTGTTTTTTGCCGCTTGGAGGGCTTGCCATATGTGCGATGTATAAGCTTTCGAAAATGAAGCTTGATACAAACCGCGTTATAGAGTCGATCAGGGGCAGAAAGGAAATTCCGTTCATTATGGCTCCGCTAATATTTGTCAGCACGATAATTACGCACTTCTTTGGTGGCTCTGCAGGGCGCGAGGGCGCAGCTCTTCAGCTTGGTGGCGCTATCGGATATAACACGGGAAAGCTCCTTCGTCTTTCGGAAAATGATATGCACACGATTGTTATGGTGGGGATGAGTGCGGTTTTTGCAGCACTTTTCGGGACCCCGCTCACGGCTGTTTTCTTTTCGCTTGAAGTTACAAGCGTTGGGATAATGTATTATTCGGGCCTTGTGCCGTGTATCATATCTGCATTCTCTGCAGCGGCAGTTGCAAAAGCTTTTGGTATTTCGCCGGTAAGCTTTGAGCTTTTGTCGGCAGTTAAGCTTACTGTAGCATCTTCCTGGAAGGTAATTGTTCTTTCAATCCTCTGCGCCCTTGTGAGTATCCTGTTCTGCCTTGCGATTAAAAAGTGCGAGGAGTATTCAGAACGACTTGTTAGAAATGACTATTTGCGGAGCTTCCTCGGTGGCACGCTTATTGTTGTTATGACGTTCCTTGTAGGGTCTCACGATTATAATGGCGCAGGTATGCACATTATTGAAGCGGCGATAGGCGGCAATTCCGTGCCTTATGCCTTCGCTCTGAAAATTATTTTTACTGCCATAACAATAGCGGCAGGATTCCGCGGAGGCGAGATTGTGCCGACGCTCTTTATTGGCGCGACATTCGGCTGCGCAATAGCGCCGTTTATAGGTCTTTCCGAAATGCACGGTGCGGCGATAGGCTTTATTGCTCTTTTCTGCGGTGTCGTAAACTGTCCTGTTGCTTCGCTGTTTCTTGCGCTGGAGGTTTTCGGCGCAGAGTCGATTGCTGCTATGGCGCTTGTCTGCGGGGTGAGTTATCTATTTTCAGGATACGGCGGGATTTATAAAAGCCAGAAAATTGTTTATTCAAAGCTTGAATCAAAGTTTATTGCTGCCCAGACAAAATAAGGAATTTATAAGAACCGTCCCTCCGCGTAAGTGGAGGAACGGTTCTTATAAATTTTAATCTGTTCTTCGTATTACTACGGTTTTAAGGTCTTTTACAATGCATCCGGAAGGGAAGACTCCGCGAAGCGATGTAAGCGGATAAACTGACGTATCTTTTCCGATGACGGTGCCGGGATTGAGAACGCATCCGCAGCCTATGTCTGCACGGTCGCCGAGAATTGCGCCGATTTTACGGATGCCTGTGACATATTCCTCATCTCCGTGGATTACAACCGGCTTTTTGTCGGTTTTAAGGTTTGAGCAGATTGAGCCGGCTCCCATATGTGCGCCGTTTCCAAGGATAGAGTCGCCGACATAGTTGTAGTGGGGAACCTGAACCTTGTTGAGAAGAACGCAGTTTTTAAGCTCACTGGAATTGCCTATAACGCAATTCTCGCCTGTAATAACGTTGCCACGAAGAAATGCGCCGGGCCTGATTTCCGTACCGCTGCCGATGATAGCAGGCGCTTCTATTGTTGCTGTAGGATAGATTTTAACATTCTCCCCGACAAAAATATTTTCTGAGATTTCATGAAAACCGCTGAGCTTTTTCCCGGAGATAAGAGCCTTGATATGCTCGCCAATGTGCGGGAGCATATCCCACGGAAATTCATAGCTTGCGAAAAAGTCTTTGAGATAGGGGGTCTGGCAATCAAAAAGCTCAGAGGTCAGAACGCATTTTTTCATTCCAAGTGTCCTCCGTTAATAATTGCTTTTGCTATAATTTCGGCATATGCCTTGCATTTTTCTTCTGTTTCGCTCTCTATCATAATTCTGATTACAGGCTCCGTTCCGCTCGGACGGAGAAGTGCTCTGCCGTTTCCGGCAATGAGAGCTTCAACTTCATCAAGAGCCTTTTTGACAGAGGCATCTGAAAGAACCTGAGTTTTGTCCTTAACACGAAGATTCTGCATATACTGGGGATAAAGCGAAAGCCCCTCGGTAAGTGAAGCTAAGCTGAGCTTGGTATCGCAAACCTCTTCGGCAAGCATGATTGCCGTGAGAAGACCGTCGCCTGTTGTGGCGTATTTCTTCAAAATTATGTGGCCGGATTGCTCGCCGCCGAGAACATAGTCGTTATTCTGCATGCATTCATACACAAAACGGTCGCCGACAGTTGTCTGTTCGCTTTTGATTCCAACCTTTTTAAGGCTCTGGATAAGACCGCTGTTTGACATGATCGTAGAAACAACCGTGTCACCGTTGAGCATGCCGCGCTTTTTCAAACGCTTTCCGAGGATATAGAGCATGGCATCGCCGTCAATGACGTTTCCGTTTTCGTCAACAGCTATGCAACGGTCAGCGTCGCCGTCAAAGGCAAAGCCGAGGTCGAGATGCTCTTCCTTAACAAGACGTTGGAGATTTTCAATGTGTGTTGAGCCGCATTTTTCGTTTACGTTAAGTCCATCAGGGCTTGCACCGATAACATAGGTCTGTGCGCCGAGTGCCCCGAAAACTGATTTCGCAATCATCCACGATGCGCCGTTTGCACAATCAAGCCCGATTTTCAGGTTTTTATAGGAGTGGGAAGCAAGAGAAATAAGATAACCTACATATCTGTTTCTTCCTGAGGAATAATCAACGATGCAACCAATCTTCTCGCGATGCGCAAGGGGAAGGTCAAAACCACTTACTCCCAGAGCTGAAAGGTCGTCATCAAGATATGCTTCTATGTATGCAGTAGTGTGGTCATCAAGCTTCTCACCGTACTTGTTGATAACCTTTATTCCGTTATCAAAGAACGGGTTATGAGAGGCGGTGATCATAATTCCGCAGTCAAACTCATCCCGGCGGGTAACATACGAAACGCTCGGCGTTGTTGTGACATGTAGCATGTATGCATCTGCGCCCGAGGCTGTAATGCCTGCAACTATAGAGTATTCAAGCATATAGCTCGAACGGCGGGTGTCTTTTCCTATAACTATCTTGGGGCGATATCCCGGCTTGTTGCAACCTGACAGTGAGGAGGAATAGTACCAACCGAGGAATCTTCCGACCTTGTAAGCCTGCATTGAGGTGAGAGTTGTGTTTGCCTCGCCACGAAACCCATCTGTTCCAAAATATTTATTTTTCTTCTTGTTGTCTGACGGGATTGAAATCTTGTCGTGCAGAAGCTCGTCAGCCGAGATGCCGAACAAATCGCAAAGAAGAAGAACCTTATCAATCTGAGGAAGAGCCTGGTCCATCTCCCATTTTGAGACTGATTGTCTTGAAACAGAAATTCTTTCTGCAAGCTGCTCCTGAGAGATATCAAGTGAAGAACGCAGCTTTAAAATCTTTTGTCCGATTGTCATTAAAAAACCACCTTTCGAAGTTGGTATAACGTAAAATATATTTTCCTGATTTTATATTATCAAATGGGAAAGAGTTTATCAAGCAACTTTGATATATTCTCTATGTAAAGTTGGGTTGTCAAAAAACGAAAAACAATACAAATTATACATTAAAATATGCGAGAAAAAAGTCTCATTTTGTAAAAT
>JAZRPO010000019.1:0-5061 GCA_045649265.1 Eubacteriales bacterium | reverse complement strand
CAGAACGAAAACAGCGATCAGAGCAACAACAGCAAGCAATATATATAAAACAGTCTGGAAATTGTTTCCGTCGCGGTCCTGCTTTGCCATCCACGTAAAGTTTTCTACGGTATACATATCAGGCTTGATGTTATGGTCTCTGTCAAGAGAGAAAAATTCCGAATTCGGATGGTCTTTTATTGCCTCAGCCATAACCTCTCCGGCTTCATGTGTAATCGTAGGATCACTTTTTCCGTGAATGATGCGGACAGGAGTATCTTTCCATGTGTCTGCGGTTTCAGGGTCGCCTATGCCGGCGCCGATGATTGCTGCTGCAAACACTTCGGGGCAATCTCTGAGGGCTGCAAATGAACCGATCGCACCCATCGAATGCCCTGCTAAATACACCCTTGACACATCAATTTTATATACATCTCCCTTATACGAGACGCCTTTTTCGAAAAACTCCGACATAAGCTTTTGAGCACCTCGAAGATACGGAGACGAGCCGCTATTATCAACTAAAATCTCGACAGAAGAAATTCCGGTCCAGTAGGCATTTTCGTGAGCACCTCTGTATGGGGTGCCGGGTGCCTGCGGTGCAAGAATGATACAATCTTCCATACTTTTTGCAATCAGTTCGGAATACGCAACGAGATCCGCTTTCCACGGGGTGATGTCGGCTTTGCGAAGGTAACCTATTGAGCCGCCGTGGAGATAAAGAAGGATGGGGTATTCCTTGTTGCTGTCATATGATTCGGGGAGATATACCGAGTAGCGAAGTGCGCCGTGTTCCATATCGGCACGAACAACTTCGCCCGTGATTGATCTCCATGTTCTGTCATAAACGTTTTTAATTTCAACTTCTTCGTTTACGGTAATTTCCGTTTCAACCTCAGGGTGCGGATACATTATTCCTTGCGCATAAACTGTGGAGAAAGACATAAGTATTGTTGCCAACGCGCAAATCACAAGTACAAACCGTTTCATAAAACTACACTCTCCTTTATTTTTTGTGAATTGCAAGATATTTGACTAAATTATATTTATAAGTAAAAGGAAAGTAAATTCTTTAAATTGACAAATTTTTAAGATTTATTGCTGTAAACAATAAAAAGATGCAAACGAAGCTCGTCTGCATCTTTTTACTATTCATTAAAGCTTGTATGCCTTGTCCTTGGGGGCTATGTTTCGCGTATCGAAAACGATTTTCCCCTCCAGGCTTTGGAGATTTTCTTTGATATGAGTATGTGCCGTGAGGATAACGACAATATCTACCTTTGAAAGAAACTCGTCATAGTCAAACACCTGACCGTCACACAGACGCGTTTTAACAAACGGGTCATATGCGCAAACAGTTCCTCCCAGATGACGTTTCATGCTGTCAAGCATCTGAAGCGCCGGGCTTTCGCGGACATCGTCAACATCTTCCTTATAGGTCAGGCCGTAAAGCCCGACACGGGAAATATCTGAGATGCCATTCTCGTCCATTATTTCGCGGATTCGTTCAAGAACGAACTCAGGCATAGAATCGTTTATTTTTCTTGCCGATAGGATGATGTTTGCAAGCCCCGGATAATCGCCAACCAAGAACCAGGGGTCAACCGAGATGCAATGCCCGCCAACTCCCGGACCGGGAGAAAGAATGTTAACGCGCGGGTGCTTGTTTGCAATGCGGATGATCTCATAAACATCCATATTATCGCTACGGCAGATTTTTGCAAGCTCATTTGCAAATGCTATATTAATGTCGCGGAAGGTATTTTCAACCACCTTTGACATTTCAGCCGTGCGAATGTCCGTAACAACAATTTCGCCGACACAGAAGGATGCATAAAGAGTTTTTATCTCCTCACCTATCTCCTTAGAGTCAGCACCGATTGTACGGGAGTTGTGACGCAGCTCATAAATCATATTCCCCGGAATGATTCTCTCCGGAGCATGAGCAAGGTTTATATCTTCCCCGATAACAAAGCGGTTCTCCTCGATAACAGGGCGGATAAAGCGGTCTATCGTACCCGGTGAGACGGTAGATTCAATTACAACGGTTGCACCCTTCGGGCAAACCTCCATAATACTCTTAACCGCCGATATAACATATTTAGGATCGATTTTTTTACTTGCCTTGTCATACGGAGTGGGGACTGAAACGATATAAACATCTGTCGAAATATACTCAGTTGTGAATTTTATTCCACCTGCAAGAGCGTTTGCGAAAAGCTCTTCGAGCCCATCCTCCTCAAAGGTTGTTTTCCCGGCATTCAGGGTCTTAACAAGCTCTTCGTTATAGTCCGTACCCACAACTTCAACACCATGAGATGCAAACATAAGCGCCGTGGGGAGCCCTATATAGCCAAGGCCGACAACATTTATCTTTGACATGTTACTATCTCCTAAAATTAGTCTTTATACACAATCTGCTCTCTGTCAGGGCCGACACCTACGATTGAAACAGGGCACCCGCAAGCGCGCTCGATTGCTTCGATATATGTCTTTACCGACTGCGGGAATTCATCAAAACTCCTTACGGCGGAGATGTCCTCATCAAAGCCGTCAAACTCTTCATAAACCGGTGTGCACTTTGCGAGATTGTCAAGGTCTGCCGGGAATTCGTTTATAATTTTCCCGTCCATTTCATAAGCTGTGCAAAGCTTGATTTTCGGGAGACCGCGAAGCGGGTCAATCTTATTGATTACCATAGATGTAAGACCGTTTACGCGAACAGCATATCTTGCCATGACTGCATCAAACCAGCCTGTCCTGCGGGCGCGGCCGGTTGTAACTCCAAACTCGGAGCCTGCCTGACGAATGTATTCTCCCACTTCGTTGTCAAGCTCTGTGGGGAACGGGCCTTTTCCGACACGTGTCGTATACCCTTTGAATATTCCGACAATTTCATCGATGCAGGTCGGGCCGATGCCTGCACCTACACAAACTCCGCCCGAAACGGGGTGAGACGAGGTAACGTACGGATATGTACCCATATCAATATCAAGCAGCGTGCCCTGAGCACCTTCGAAAAGGACCTTCTCCCCTGCCTTTATCGCATCAAACACCATGACGCTCGTATCACGGACGTATGGAGCAAGGCGCTTTGCGTACTCCCAATACTCATTTACGATTGCATCAAGGTCAAGAGCTCTGCCACCGTAGAAGTTGACAAAAAGCTTATTCTTCATTTCGCCGATACGGCGGACTGCTGCCGTGAATTTCTCTTTTGAGATGAAGTCATGCATACGGATGCCGATGCGCTGAGCCTTATCCATATAGCACGGGCCTATGCCCTTTTTCGTGGTTCCGATATCCCCGGCGCCGCGTGCAACTTCTTCCAGCCCGTCCTGCTCTATATGCCAGGGCATAATAACGTGAGTTCTTTCATCTATGAAAAGGTTATCGAGCGGCGCGCCTTTTTTCGCGAGCTCATCCATTTCACCGAGAACGACCTTCGGGTCAAGCACAACACCTGCACCGATAATGTTCTTTGTTTTCGGGTAAAGAATACCTGACGGAATGAGATGAAGCTTATAAACATTCTCGCCGACAATAACCGTGTGTCCTGCGTTATTTCCGCCTTGTGAGCGTACTACGAGGTCTGCCTCTGATGCAAATATATCTATAAATTTACCTTTTCCCTCGTCGCCCCACTGAGCACCGAGAATTACCTTTCCTGACATACCAAAGACCTCCTTTTTTATTTCCGTCAAGTATTATAACATAAATAATTTATGCTTACAAGCACAAAAGCACAAATCAAATATTTTTGTGACAAAATACTGGATTTATAAATCAAAATACCTTATAATACGGATATAACACTATTTTAGGGAGTCCGATATGATATATTTTGACAATGCGGCAACAACGCGTGTTTTGCCGGAAGCAGCCGAGGCGGCGGCCCTCGCAATGTGTGAAGATTTTGGAAACCCCTCCTCTCTCCACGCCCTCGGCTTCCGGGCAGAAACTCTTGTAAATGATGCAAAGGCAACTATTGCAAAAGCTCTTACCTGCGATGTCCGGGAAATAACATTCACCTCCTGCGGCTCAGAAAGCAATAACCTTGCCATCTTCGGGGCTGCAGCAAGAAGTGGCAAGAAAAAGCATATGATAACGACAACATTTGAGCACCCCTCCGTTCTCGAATGTGCAAAGAAGCTTCAAAATCAAGGCTTTGAGATTTCCTTTGTATCCCCTCGCCCCGACGGGCTTATATGGCCGTCAGATGTTGCAGAGGCAGTGCGTGAGGATACCTTTCTGGTATCTGTGATGAGCATCAACAACGAGGTTGGCTCTGTTATGGATATCCCTGCAATCTCAAAAGCAGTAAAGCTTAAAAACCGTGATACATTGGTACACACGGATGCTGTTCAGGCATTTATGAAAATTCCGTTTGATGCTTCAAGGTCCGGCGCGGATATGGTTTCATTAAGCGGTCATAAAATTCACGCACCAAAAGGAATCGGGGCGTTGTATATCAGAAGCGGCGTCAGAATAACTCCACAGCTTCTCGGCGGAGGTCAGCAATCGGGGCTTCGCTCCGGAACTGAGCCCACTTCACAGATTGCAGCTTTTGCAGAGAGTGTTCGCCTTGCAATGAAGGACTTTCCTCAGAGTTCGGAAAAAATGAAGGCGCTTTCACAAAAGCTGATAGAAGAGCTTGAAATTCTTCCGAATGTTCACATTTTTGAGCCTTTTGCCAGAGCTCCGCACATTATAAACCTTGCGTTTTCAAAATATCCCAGCGAGGTTTCCATGCGCATTTTGGAAGAAAACGAAATCTACATCTCAGCAGGCTCGGCTTGTAGCCGAGGCAAGAAAAGCCACGTTTTAAAAGCTCTCGGTGTTCCCGACAAGCTGATTTCTTCCTCAGTCCGAATAAGCCTCTCAAGATTTTCAACCGAGGAAGAAATTTGCGAATTTGTCAAAGCTGTAGAAGAAAAGCTGGTTTAATTTAAATTTTTCTATTGCAAAAAACCTGCAACAATGCTATTATACCGTTATACGAAATTAAGTTATGGAGGTATATTATGATTATCGACACTCTGAAAACCATTCTTGAAGCTCAGCTTGATATTGACCCTGCAA
>JAZRPO010000018.1:0-2167 GCA_045649265.1 Eubacteriales bacterium | reverse complement strand
TGCTTCATCCCAGATTGAGGAAAGAAAGGATATCTGCAAAACATTTCTAACAAAAACGTCAACCGGGAGGTAAAGCGCAAAGATTGCAATGAGAAAACGCTTCATCCCGAGCTTGTTAAATGTGTTTATTGCGATGCTGCCAAAAGAAAGTGATTTAAAAGCTTTGACGACCAGGCTTTCTGCAAGAGCTGGGGAAACAGCATCTCCTGCACGCCTCCAAAAAGCATTAAGCGCAGAAAGTTGGAAAAAAAGCTTTGAATATACACTTTTTGGAGAAGCGGAAAAAAACGAAACAAAGCAGCGCCTTGTAAGCGAGCTGCGGTAGTGCTTCGAGAAGAAGTTTTTTATTCTGCCAAGCACGCTTCCCGGAAAGGCTCTTGAAATAAGAGAGCATAGGCGAGCTAAAAAACAATTTCGAATAATTTTATCCATCGAATTCCACCGTCTCGATGATTGCGTTGACTTCTACGGTCTGCGTCTTAAAGATAAAGCCGCGCCCGATTCGGATTTCCTGAGTTCCTATTTTGAGAATCGGATCGGTTTTTGCCTGCTTTGCACGAACCTTGATAAGAAGATCGGTTTTCTGAGGGTCGTTGGCAGTTACAAACTTGCCGTTGTCCGTGCTTGCCGCAGAGAGATACGGAACGCTTTCAACTGAGACAACCTCCGCATCAGCGATATAGTTGCTTCCTGCGATAAGACGAGTACCTGGGGTGAGATGGCGTTTTGCCTCTTCGTCCAGATAATCCATGGCACCGCGGACACGCATTGTAACATACATATCTGATTTCGGTGCAATAGCCTCCGTTGCGGCGGGGGCAGCGAATTTATAAACTTCTGCAACAACAACCAATAGAATGCATATAAGAATGACGAGGTCAATCACATTAATGATGCCAAAAAGCTTTCCTTTTTCATTTATGATTTTCATATTGTTTTATTCCTTTCGTTAAATGATTGCTTGACCGATTACTTGTTATATTATATAATAACTGTAAAAATATAACAACAGTTTTTTCAAAAATTTACAAATAGGAGAAGTTATGAAGATAGTTCATATTATTGGCGGCGGAGATGTCGGAGGAGCGAAGACTCACGTCCTTTCTCTTGTTTCGAAGCTTTCGGAGAATAACGAAGTTGTTCTTGTAAGTCTTCGTGAGGGCGAGTTTGCGGAGGATGCCCGGAAACTGGGAATTGACACCCGTATTATCAATAATAAAAATCCGCTTAAAGACCTCTCGGAACTAAAAAAGCTAATTCTCGGCGAAGAGTTTGAAATTGTTCATTGCCACGGCGCAAAAGCGAATGTTATCGCATCGTCAATAAAGAGCAGCATAAATATTCCGGTTATTACGACGGTACACAGTGATTACCGCCTCGATTACCTCGGAAGCCTTGTAAAACGCATGACAAACGGGCTTTTGAACACTGTGGCGCTTCGGTTTCTTGATGCTTATATATGTGTTACCAACGCATTTTCAGAGCTCCTTATTGACAGGGGTTTTGACCCGTATAAACTATTCACGCTGAACAACGGAATTGACTTTACCGAGCTTTCTCCAAAAGTTGATAAGAACACATACTTAAACCGCTTTGGAATCACTGTTGACAATCCGGTTGTCTGCGCGATTGCAGCGAGATTTCATCCGGTAAAGGACATTGCAACGGCAATCCGTGCGGTTGCAAAAATTTCAAAAGAATGTCCGAAACTTTACTTGCTTCTCGGAGGCGATGGGGAGCAGGCAGAATATTTGCGTTCGATTTCAAGGGAGCTTGGTGTTTCCGACCGCGTTATATTTGCGGGTTGGATTGATGATATGGATTCATTTTTAAACGCTGTTGACATAAGCGTTATTTCATCGCTCAGTGAGGGATTTCCTTACAGCGTATTGGAGGCGATCCGCGCACGATGCACTATGGTTTCAACAAAGGTGGGTGCTATGCCTGAGGTTATTGACGATTCCGAAAACGGGCTTTTGTTTGACATCGGAGATGTTGATGCGCTTGCTTTACATATAAAGAGGTTGTATGAAAACCCGAAGCTTCGCAACGAAATGGCTGAAAAGCTTCTTGCAAAAGCGCGTGTGAAATACTCTTTTGAGGCGATGGTCAAAAATCAGATATCTATTTATCAGGCAGTTCTTGAAAGACGGAAAAATGCGGCAAA
>JAZRPO010000017.1:0-15348 GCA_045649265.1 Eubacteriales bacterium | reverse complement strand
TTTTTTCGAAAATAAGTTTTCTTTTAAAGAATTATCGCATGACTTTCAAGCGTTTTTATAAGGAGATCTGCTGCTGCAAGCACATCATCCATATCCGCTTCCTCATTCGGAGTATGAATATATCGCACGGGAACGCTTATTCCTCCCGTAGGAATTCCTCCCCGCGAGGTATGGATTGCGGCTCCGTCCGTGCCGCCGTTTGAAATAACCTCACGGCAAGCCGGAATTTTGTTTTTCTCCGCAGTTTCAAGAAGTGCTGCCGTGATCGCCGGATGGGCGATATACGAGGAGTCCATAACCTTAATGGCGGCACCCGCTCCCAGCTTTGCCTCGCCGTTACCCTCGTGCGACGGTGTATCAAAGGAGTCTGTAACATCCAGAACTATCGCAAAATCTGCATTTATGTCATACGCCGCCGTCATTGCGCCGCGAAATCCGACCTCCTCCTGAACAGAGAAAACGCCATAGATATCATAGTCGCACGCTTTGAGATTTTTAAGAACATACAAGGCAATGGCTGTACCGAGACGGTTATCAAGATACGGCGCCGATATTCGCGAAGCGCAAAGCTTTCTGATTCCCCCCGAAAAAACCGCCGCATCTCCGGGAAGAATGGTTTTTCTTGCTTCTTTTTCATTCTTTGCGCCGATATCAACAAACAGATTACTGATTTTTCTTTTTGTGGGCTCACATTTTTCTTCACATGAAATTGTTCCGTAAGCTCCGTTTAAAAACTCAACTGCCGCGCCGTTTATATCTTCCGGCGAAAGCCCGCCAAGCGCATCAAACCTGACATAGCCGTCCTCATCAATATAGGTTGCAATTATGCCGGTTGTGTCCATATGCGCATCAATAATACAACGCTTTCCTACTCCCTTTTTATGAACTATGAGGTTTCCGAGAGCATCAGTTTTGCACGAAAGGCCTTCTTTTTCGGCAAGCTTTGAAATCAGGGCGGCCATTTCTTTTTCGTAGCCCGCCGGAGACTTTACGGTATACAACTCATTAAGTATTTCTCTTATATCAGTCATTAAATGTTGCCTCCTCAAAATTCACAAATTCACGCGCAAGTGAAACGACAGCCTCCATATCGCGAAGGTCTCCGACTGTTGCCGGAGAGTGAATATACCGTGTCGGGAGCGAGAGAGATGTTGTCCTCACTCCGTTTTTTGAAACAGTTATGGCACTCGCATCAGTTCCGCCCGCTATACGCGATTTCATCTGCCACGGGATTGCTTTTTTCTCCGCAGTTTGGCGCAGAATTTCAAAAAGCTTTTTGTCGTAAATTGCGCCGCGGTCCATATAGCCTATGACCGCACCCTTGCCGAGAGAGCAAACCTTGTTCTCACCCTCGGATATTGGAATATCGGAGGCTGTTGTTGCTTCAAGCACGAGAGCTATCTGCGGATTGACCGAATATGCAGCAGTCCTTGCCCCACGGCAGCCGGATTCCTCCTGGACCGTGAACGCAAACCACGTGTCATATTCAAGCGGCTCTGAAAGAAGCGTCATCATAACATAGCAGCCGAAGCGATCATCAAGTGCCCGCGCTTTTATTCTGTTTTGACCGAGCCTGACAAATGGGCTTGAAAACACTGCCGTATCTCCTCTAGATACAAGCTTTTCAGCCGCATTTTTCTTGTTGCAACCGATATCTATGCAGAGCTCGGATAGCTTAGGAGCAGTTTTTCTCTCCTCCTTGGTTGTCAGGTGAACTGCCCGAAAGCCTATAATCCCCGCGACTTGCCTTTCGCCGACAAGAACTCTTTTCCCGATTACAACGCGTCTGTCAACCCCGCCCACAAAATTAAATTTCAAGTATCCATCGTCCGTAATATCTGTTATTATAAGCCCGACTTCGTCCATATGAGCTGCGAGCATGAGTTTCTTTTTCCGTCTTTGCTTCCCCTTCTTGAAAATAAGAAGGTTTCCCATGGTGTCCTCGCGAATTTCATCTGCATACGGGGCAGCAAAGCTCTTGATATATTCACGGACTGCCGCTTCGTTGCCTGACGGCCCGTTTAAAGCGCAAAGCTCACTTAAACATTCTATCATAGCTTACCACCTCTCGATGAGAGCTCAATCGCAAATTCTGCAATAAGCTTTGCAACTGCCTCTATATCCTTCTTGTTTACGGTTTCAACAGGTGTGTGCATATATTTGAGTGGGATTGAAATAACTCCCGTGGCAATTCCCTGGCGCAAGGTCTGGATTGACCATGCATTTGTCCCTGAATGCCCGGGGCTGACTTCTATGGTATGTGAAATCTTTTTTTCTTTTGCAATATTTATAAGGGCATCTGAAATCTTCTTCGTCATATTAGGCCCTATCCCGATTGCCGCTCCGCTACCTGCCGGGAATGTAAGGGTCTTGTCCACGCCCGGAGTCTCTGCGTGGGTAACATCAACTACTATAGCCCAGTCGGGATTAGCCTCAAAGCCTGCTATCTTTGCCCCTCGGCATCCAACCTCCTCCTGAACACTTGCAAGGATGAGAATGTCTATCCCGAGCTTCTTACCTTTGAGCAGCTCCATTGCCCGCAAAATTGCAGCAAGGCTTGCTCTGTCATCAAGCGCACGCGCTGATAAATTTTTACCTTGAAGCTCAACGCAACCGGAATCGAAAACAACAGGTGTTCCGACAGGGATTTTTGCATCTTCCGCTTCTGCGCCTATGTCGATGTAGAGGTCATCTTCGCAGACTGCCTTTTCTGACTCTTCCGGAGTCTGCAAATGCGGCGGAGCTGCAGTTATAACACCGGCTCGCGGCGGATATGAAAGAACCGTAACCGAAGCCGCAGGAAGTATGCGGGGGTCAACGCCTCCTATATTTGAAAAGGTCAGAAAGCCGTCCTTTTCACCGGTAACGATAAGCCCTATTTCATCAATATGAGCATCGAGCATAAGGCACTTTGCATTTCGCTTTCCTGATTTCCGAAGTGCTGACACATTTCCGAAAGCATCCACTGAAACCTCATCTGTATATCTTTTCATAAGAGCAGCTATACTTTTTGATGCATTATGCTCAAATCCTGACGGAGAAGGCTTATCTGAAATTTTTTTAATAATTGAAAAGACGTCCAAAGCTTCACGCCCCTTTCTTTTGTGTCTATTGTACCATATTTTGCTGTATTTATGAAGAGGATTTTTTATTTATTTTTCCAAGCTCAACCCCTGTATAATAGCTTTTTAATATTTCCTCATAGTCTTTGCCTGAAATCGCCATGGCACGCGCTCCGTATTGGCTCATACCGACTCCGTGGCCATAGCCTTTTGTTTTAAATTTCATTTTTCCGTCTTCGTAAATGAGCGTAAAATTTGTAGAGTTAAGCCCGAATATGCTTCTCATCTCGCTTCCCTTAACCTCAATCTTCCCAACGGAAAGCTTGCTTATCCCTCCGGCACCGGAGCGAGAAATATTCGTCACCCAATTTTCCGGATTTTCATCAAAATCTGCCTCCGGATGCTTTTCAATAAAAATTTTTTTGAATTCTTCGGGGGAAACTTCTTTCTCCGCAAGGTAGTATGGAGATTCTTCCTCTCCTTCACTCTTTACACTTACGAGATACGGTGCATCCCCTCCCCAGACATCTTTTGCATTCTCCGTCGTTCCTGATGATGTAGAGTGAAAAACGGCGCTTATTGGTTCTCCGTTATACAGCAATATCTGTCCGTCCGTCTCACTCACTGCTCGTTTTATCTTTTTTGTATATTGCTCCGTCTCATTCTCCCATGATGCAGCAAATGAAGCAATCGGCTTATATGCTTTGCAGTGGGCAGGATTATCACACAGATACGCACCGTTATGCTCATTAGCAGGCTGGGAAATGAGTTTTTTCATTGTATAGGTTCTTGCAGCTACTGCCTGAGCCTTGAGCGCCTCCTCGGGGAAAAGTGCCGGCATCTCGGCGGCGACAACGCCTTCAAGATAGTCAGACAATGCAAGAGTTTCAATTTCTCCGCCACAGTTTACCGTCACTTCGATTTCCGAGTCCTCACCGTTCAAAGTAGGTGTTATTCCCTCAGACGGCAACGGCAACACCGGAATTTCTGAGTTTTCCTTCATCGAAACTGTCAGAAGAGGAATAATAAACACTGCAGCCCAAAGCACCGTACACAAAACAAAAAAACGTTTCACAATTCTGCTTCCTTTCCATTAAAAATCCTTTTGAGTCCATATGCTTCCAACAAAAATATTGACTATTTATTCAAAATAATATAAAATGTTTTATCATATAATATGTCATATATCTAATTTGAGGAGGGCTTAACATGTCCAAATCATTTTCTGTTGAAGGCAATGCTCTCATAGAAAAGATATGCGACTATTATGAAATAAATAACTCCATAAATTCAGAGCATTTTAATAATTCGCACGTAAAGCGCGGTCTGCGAAACCAGGACGGCACAGGTGTTATCGCGGGTGTTACCCGCATCGGCAATGTTCGTGGATACAGCGTTATAGACGATGACCGCGAGCCTATTGACGGTATTCTTACTTACCGAGGAATAAATGTCTATGACATTATTGCGGGCATAACAAAAGACAATCGCTTCGGTTTTGAAGAGGTTGCCTATCTTCTCCTCGTGGGAAATCTCCCGACAGAGGATGAGCTTGCAGAGTTTAAGGAGATTATCGCATACCACCGTTGTCTTCCCCACAACTTCACCGAGGATATGATTATCAAGGCTCCGAGCAATAATATCATGAACAAGCTTGCCAGAAGCATCCTTGCTCTCTACTCGTTTGATGACAAGGCCGATGACACATCTCTTAAGAATATGGTGCGCCAGTCTCTTGATATAATCGCACGGCTTCCGATAATTGCCGCGCAGGCATATCAGGTAAAGCGTCATTATTTTGAAAACAAGAGTATGCACCTTCACATTCCTCCGGAAAATCTATCGTCAGCCGAAATTCTTCTCTACTGCATGCGTTCAGACCGTGCTTATACCGATGATGAAGCAAAACTCCTCGACAAGTGCCTTATTCTCCATGCAGAGCACGGTGGAGGAAACAACTCAACCTTCACGACGCGCGTTCTTTCCTCTACCGGAACTGATACGTATTCCGCTATTTCAGCTTCTCTGGGTTCTCTCAAGGGTCCGCTCCACGGCGGTGCCAACAAACAGGTTTCGGATATGCTTGCTGATATTCAAGCAAACGTAAAAAACTGGAAAAGCGATGACGAGATTTCAGAATATCTCGCAAAAATCATCCGCAAGGAAGTCGGCGACAAAAGCGGCAAGATTTACGGAATGGGCCATGCTATCTATACACTGTCTGACCCTCGGGCAGTTATTCTCAAACAACATGCAAAATCTCTTGCTTCAAAAACCGGTTTCCTCGACCGCTTTGAGCTCATAGAGGCCGTTGAGCGCCTAGCTCCTGACGTTTTCAGAACCGTAAAGGGCTCTCTCAAGCCGCTCTGCGCAAATGTTGACCTTTATTCAGGCCTCGTTTATGAGATGCTTGACATTCCTCAGGATTTATACACTCCCATCTTCGCTATTGCCCGTGTCGCCGGTCTTTGTGCTCATCGTATAGAAGAAGCAATAACGGGCGGCCGTATAATCAGACCCGGTTATAAGTGTGTTTACCAGAAATCTGAGTACACTCCGATTTCAGAGAGAAATCTTTAATAGGTGAGTATGATGAAAAATAAACTTTTTTTTATTTTGTTTGCGTTTCCCGTCACATCAGGACTTTGTGCAGCAACTCTCAGGTCGAATATTATAAAAATTTCCGCAGAGGAAGTTTCTTCACTGTCCCATGTTATGCACGGGCTGACAGCCGTTTGTGTGATTGCGTTTTTAATGGCACTCATTGCAGCTTTCGTCTTAAAGGATGGCGTAACCTTTTCTTCATCGTTTCCCTCTCGTACACTTCCCTCCTTTCTCAGCATAACTGCCGCCATTATCCTCATATACGCATTCCTGACACTCTTGCCGTTGCGCTATGAGTTTGACGCTGCAAGACTTATTCTCGCACTGCTGTCGGTTTACTGTTCAGTTGCCCTTCTGGTGCTCGGCAAATACAAATTTGCCATGCGTGATGATACGTCATACTGCATATTTTCCTCAGTTCCGGTGTTCTGGGTATGCTTTGTCATAATTCTGGCTTTCAGAAGCAAGGTTTCTGACCCCGTAATCTCAAATTACGCATTTCTTATGCTTTCATATATCTCAATTCTCTTCTTCTGCTATTCAATAACGGCGCATATTCTCGGCAAAAAGAAGAAGGGGGTTGCAGTTTTCTCGTGCTTTATCGGCATATTCTTTATTCTCACAGAGCTTTTCTCGCTGCTCTTTGCCGGTAAATATGCCACACTTTCTCTTGACGAAATCCGAAACCTTCTGCCTCTGTTTGCGTTTTTAATTACAATGCCGGTTGCAACTGCCGAAATTTTAAAAAAGAATAACTAGTTAAATAAAACAAAAAACCGCTCGTAGATACGAGCGGTTTTCTGTTTTATTTTGAAAGATTTTTAATGCAGCTTTTGCAGATGTTTTTACCCTTAAACTCTGAAATGTCCTTTTTGCCTCCGCAAAAAATACATTCTGTTTCGTGTTTTTTCAGAATAACGCAATCCCCTTCAACATAAATTTCTATAGAGTCGCGCTGTTCTATGCCCATTTTTTTACGGAGCTCAATAGGAAGAACTATTCTCCCCAAATCGTCTATTTTTCTTATTATTCCGGTAGATTTCATATTTCCCCTTCCCTTCGTTTTTTAGCATAACAAAAATGTCAAAATTTGTCAATAGGTTTCTTTTTTTCTTCTATTTTTTTGCGGAGGTCTTGTTGATATGATCGGAAAAATATGGTTTTTCATGATACTTTTATCCGTCGTGTTCGCAGTCGCAAATGGGAAAGTCCCCGAGCTTTCCGAATCTGTCACAGAGGGGGCCGGAGCCGGAATAAATCTTATTCTCTCAATCGGCGGAATGATTATTTTATGGAGTGCAATACTTGAAGTTATGAAGCAAAGCGGACTGTTAAAAAAGCTGACACACTTAATTCTTCCTCTTCTTCGTTTCCTATTTCCCTCTGCAAAGAACTCACCCGAGGTAATGGAGAATCTTTCTGCAAATATTTCCGCAAATATTCTCGGGCTTGGCAACGCTGCAACCCCTGCCGGAATTTCCGCTTCAAAAGGGCTGTATGCCTTGACAAACAACTCCTATGTCTCCGATGATCTATGTATGTTTATTGTAATTAACACGTCTTCGTTACAGCTTATCCCGACAACCGTAGCTGCAATCAGGAGCTCACTCGGTGCAACAAATGCATTTGATATTATTCCTGCAGTATGGATTGCCACTTTGTTTTCACAGCTTGTGGGGATTTTTTCTGCAAAGCTCCTTGCTACGATATACAGGAAGCGAGGTATTTAGATGGAAGCCATGACCTCTCTTATCATTCCGATTGTCCTGCTCCTTGTCGGAGGCTATGCAATTTTTAAAAAATGCGATGTTTACAACGCTCTTGTGGAAGGCGCCGGCAATGGGCTGCGTGTCCTCGGTAGCATTCTCCCTAGCGTTACTGCGCTTTTTGCCGCAATTTACATGCTTCGTGCCTCTGGCGCGCTTGACTGCATCTGCGCTTTTCTTTCCCCGATAACGGATTTTTTAAAAATTCCGCGCGAATGTGCTCCTCTTATTCTCCTGCGCCCGCTCTCAGGAAGCGCCGCTCTTGCCTTCGGAAGCGAAATCATGAGCACCTGCGGAGTGAATTCGCTGGCAGGTCGCACGGCTGCAGTCATGCTCGGTGCATCAGAAACCACCTTTTATACTTTCGCTGTATATTTCGGGTCAATTGGCGCAAAAAAAACGCGATACACTCTTATTGCCGCGCTTTTGGCAGAGTTTGCAGCAGTAGTTGCTGCCTCAGCCGCTGTTCGCTTTTTCTTTTAGAGTTTAACTTTCTTTATATGTTGAATTTCTCCAAAAAAACGGTTATAATTATATTTACAAAATTATAGTTTTGAGAACGGAGGAGTTTGATATGAATGAATCCAGCTATTCCATAACTCTTAAAGAAATAATCAAAGAGTTTTCTCTTGAAGTTGTATATGGTCCGGATGGCTATGAGGATATGAAGCTTAAATCGACGGACATTAACCGTCCGGGGCTTCAATTATCCGGTTTTTTTGATTTTTTTGATAATTCGCGCGCCGAAATTATCGGCAGTGTTGAAAAGAGATTTCTCGATACGCTGACTCCGGAGGATAGGACCAAGCGTTTCGATGCGCTTTTTTCAAAAAACATTCCGTTTCTCATTTTTACAAGAAACCTCGATGTTTATCCTGAGGTAATTGAAGTTGCAAAGAAATATAAAACTCCTATTTTCAGGACACCCTATGTTACGTCGAGCTTTATGGCTTCGCTTATTTCGTATTTAAACGTTCAGCTTGCTCCGCGCATAACCCGCCACGGAGTTCTGGTTGAGGTTTACGGCGAGGGTATTCTTCTTCTGGGAGAAAGCGGAATAGGAAAGAGCGAAACGGCGATTGAGCTCGTCAAGCGCGGTCACCGACTTATCGCAGACGATGCAGTTGAGCTCAAAAGAGTTTCCTCAAAGAGCATTGTCGGCTCAGCTCCCGAGGTTATCCGCCATTTCATTGAGCTTCGCGGAATCGGCATTGTTGATGTGCGCAGGATCTTCGGTATGGGCTCTGTCAAGCTTACTGAAAAAATCGATCTCGTTATAAACCTTGAACTCTGGAAAGACGGAAAGGAATACGACCGTTTCGGTGCAGATACAAACTATATGGACATCCTCGGCATAAACATTCCCTGTCTTGCAGTTCCGGTAAAACCCGGGCGCAACCTTGCTGTTATCATTGAGGTTGCTGCAATGAACAACAGAAACAAAAAAATGGGCTATAATGCAGCAGAAGAGCTCTCTGCGCGGCTCATTGAAAACGGCGGTATGGACGAGAAATAAGAAAATTGTAATTTTTTTATTTGGAGGCATTTACCCGAATGAGAATAGGCATTGATTTAGGCGGCACGAATATTGCAGGCGGCCTTGTCAGCGATGACGGTAAAATTATTTTCAAGACAAGCTCCCCCACAATTTCGGACAAGGGTGAAGCGGTTCTTCTTTCGGCGATACTCGATGTTATAAACCTTCTTATCAAACGCGCCAACGGAGAGAAATTTTCATATATCGGAATAGGTGTTCCCGGGCATGTCGATGACAAGACAGGCATGGTTGTGCGTTGCAACAACGTCCCGTTTGAGAATACTCCGCTTGCCGCTTTTGTAACAGAAAACACAGGGCTTCCCTGTTATCTTGGAAATGATGCAAACGCGGCGGCTCTTGCTGAGGTGCTTGTAGGCTCGGCAAAGGAATTTGACGATGCGGTTATGATTACCCTCGGAACAGGCATCGGAGCCGGCCTTATTGTCAACAATAAAATTCACACCGGCTGCAATGGTGCAGCGGGTGAGCTCGGCCATATCTCCCTCTTTCCCGACGGGCTTGAATGCAACTGCGGCAGACGCGGATGCTTTGAGCTTTACGGTTCGGTAACTGCGCTCATCCGCCAGACTCGCGATGCTATGAAGGCACATCCCCAAAGCAAGCTCTGGGAGTTTGCAGGGACACTCAATGACGTAAACGGAAAAACAGCATTTGATGCATTTCGCGCAGGTGACAAAACCGGAAGCGAGGTTGTCGCAACCTATCTGAGATATATTTCTATTGGAGTTATCAATATCGTAAACCTACTTTTCCCGAAAGCTATTATCTTTGGCGGGGGCATTTCAAAAGAAGGCGAAGCTCTTCTTGGCCCGATTCGTGAAATCGTTAAAAAGGAATGCTACTCAACTTACGGGGAACAGACGAAGCTTTTAACCGCAACACTTGGAAACGATGCCGGAATCATCGGAGCAGCATTTTTAGGAGATTAAGCTATGCTACTGAAATATTCAAAAGAAGATTTTTTATCTCTGCGAAAAAAAGTAATTGAACGGGAATTTTCATTTCTGAATAGCATACAAAAAAAAGCGGTATTCAAAACTGAAGGCCCGCTTCTTTTGCTTGCAGGCGCAGGAAGCGGAAAAACAACCGTAATTATAAACAGAATCGCCAATATTATAAAATACGGAACTGCATATAATTCTGACTTTGTTCCTGACGAAATAACTGACACGGATTATGAAATCCTTCAATATTTTCTTCAAACCGGCGATGAGGCTTTAAGAGAGAGCACTGAAAACATCTGTGCTGTCAACCCTGCTCCGCCCTGGTCAGTAATCGCAATCACGTTCACAAACAAGGCGGCAAACGAATTGAAGGAACGTCTCCGGAGAGTTATTGGCGATAGTGCCGAAGATATATGGGCATCAACCTTCCATTCCGCATGCGTCAGAATTCTCCGGCGCGGAATAGACAGGCTCGGATACTCCTCTTCATTTACGATTTACGATGCATCCGACTCAGAGCGCGTTATAAAAGACGTTATGTCTGACCTCAATATGGACACGAAGGCTTTTCCGCCAAAGGCAGTTCTTAACATAATAAGTCGCGCAAAGGATGCGATGCTTTCTCCTGAAGCTTTTGCAAAGGCGGCCTCCGGCAATTTCCGGAACGAAAAAGTCGCTGAGGTTTACAAAACCTATCAGGCACGCTTGAAGAATGCAAACGCTCTCGATTTTGATGATATTATTATGCTTACGGTAAATCTTCTTTCGGAAAATGCCGATATTCTTGAATACTACCATAAAAAGTTCCGTTATGTTCTTGTTGACGAGTATCAGGATACAAACCACGCTCAATATCTCCTCACGTCGCTTCTTGCCGGCGGCAGTAAAAATATTTGCGTTGTCGGTGATGACGACCAGAGCATTTATGCTTTCCGAGGAGCTACCATTGAGAATATATTGAGCTTTGAAGAGAACTTCCCCAATTCCGAAACGATAAGGCTTGAGCAGAATTATCGCTCTACAACAAAGATTCTTGATGTCGCAAACAGCGTTATAAAAAACAACCTCGGCAGAAAGGGTAAAAACCTCTGGACCGAGCATACTGACGGCGAGCTTCCCGTCATCTACCGTGCAAGCGATGAGCGTGATGAGGCAGAGTATATTGCCGATAAAATCCTCTCTCTCAAAGCAGATGGTTCTCATTTCTCTGATTGCGCAATTCTGTATCGCACAAACGCACAGTCGATGCAGCTTGAAAGAACCTTGCAGCGAAATGCCATTCCTTACAGAGTTATAGGCGGAATGAGGTTTTTTGACCGCGCGGAAATCAAGGATATCCTCTCATATCTTTGTGTCATAGCAAATCCTGCCGATACACTGCGGCTCAAACGGATTATAAACGTTCCCGCTCGAAAAATCGGAGATAAAACAGTTGCCACGCTTGAACTTCTTGCCGATCGTGAAAATACATATGCGTTTGATATTGCAAGACGCGCAAAGAGCTTTCCCGAATTTTCAGGAGCCAACGCAAGTGCATTGGAAGCTTTTTCTTCCTTTATAAGCGAGCTTTCCGAAAAAGCCAACAAGGTTTCGTTATCAGAGCTGTATGATATGCTTCTTGAAAAGAGCGGATACTCTTCTGCCCTTATATTGAAAAACGATATTGAATCTCGCAGTCGCCTTGAAAACATTATGGAATTCAAGTCTTCAATATCCGAATTTGAAAAGCAAGACGGAGCAACGCTCACCGGCTTTCTTGAAGAGATTTCGCTTTACACCGACCTTGACCGCTACAATGCGGATGACGATTGCGTAACTCTCATGACAATCCACAGCGCCAAGGGGCTTGAGTTCCCCGTCGTCTTTGTCTGCGGGCTTGAAGAGGGGCTTTTTCCGAGCCAGCGCTCAATGGATACAGAACGCGACATTGAAGAAGAGCGGCGTTTATTCTATGTTGCCTCGACACGGGCAAAAAACGCTTTATATATGACATATGCGCGTCATCGAATGATGTTCGGCCAGACAAAATATGGCAGAATTTCAAGATTCCTCTCAGAAATACCCTCCGGCTTGTGTGAAGAAAAAGCTTCTCCCGAAGCTGATTTTGCTTTTAACACTTCATATTCCGAAACTGCGTTTTCAGATAATGCCACAACATCTTTTCGTGCATATCAAGATGTCGGCGCAAAAAGCAAAACAGCTTATCAGACAAGCTCTTTTTCTTCATCAATCGCGCGCGCGGTGGGAGAAACGCCCGCACCGACAATGTCCTTTTCTGTCGGTGATCGCGTTCATCATAAGGCATTTAAAGACGGGCTCGTGGTTTCTGCAAGCCCTGTCGGAGGCGACGTCCTCCTTGAAATCGCTTTTGACTCCGTAGGAACAAAAAGACTTTTGTTCAAAACTGCCGCAAAGTTTCTTTCAAAACTTTAAATTCCCCCGTACTACTTATTCAAAAAATAAGTGAAAATATATTTACTTATACTTTTTATTGATATGAAGATAATATAGATGTATAATAATATCAGAACATTACCAAAGGAGCTTTGAACATGAACTACTTTGAAAAAGCATGGGAAGGCTTTGATGCCGGAACATGGCAAAAGGAAATAGACGTCAGAAGCTTTATCCGCCACAACTACACCCCATATGACGGTGATGAAGCTTTTCTCGAAAAACCTACGGATGACACCTCATCTCTTTGGGCAACTGTTCTTGAGCTCTTTAAAGCCGAGAGAGAGGCAGGCGGAGTTCTTGATATGGATACAAGCGTCATATCCTCAATTACTTCCCATGGCCCGGGTTATATTGACAAGGAAAAAGAAAGAATTGTCGGTTTACAGACGGACAAGCCTTTAAAGCGCGCGCTTATGCCGTATGGCGGAATTCGCATGGCAGAAAAGGCCTGCAAGGAAAACGGTTATGAAATCGACCCCGATATCCGTGAATTTTTCACAAAACACAGAAAAACTCATAACGCAGGCGTTTTTGATGCTTATACTCCTGAAATGCGTGCTTGCCGCTCAAACCACATCATAACCGGGCTTCCGGATGCGTATGGAAGAGGCCGCATAATTGGTGACTATCGCCGCGTTGCACTTTATGGTATTGACCGGCTTATTGAGGACAAGCAGGCGCAAAAGGAAACAACGCGTTCTGCGATGTATTCCTCCGTTATTCGTGACCGTGAAGAGCTTTCAGAGCAAATCCGGGCTCTTGAAGATTTAAAGGAAATGGCCGTGTCTTATGGGTTTGATATTTCCCGCCCTGCATATGATACAAAAGAAGCTATCCAATGGCTTTATTTCGGTTATCTTGCAGCTGTTAAGGAGCAAAACGGAGCTGCAATGTCACTTGGCCGGACCTCGACCTTCCTCGACATTTATGCCGAACGGGATATATCTTGCGGAAGATATACTGAAAGCGAAATCCAGGAAATGGTTGACCATTTCATAATGAAGCTCCGCCTTGTGAAATTTGCGAGAACCCCTGAGTATAACGCACTTTTCTCAGGTGACCCGCAATGGGTTACGGAATCAATCGGCGGTGTTGCCATTGACGGCAGGCATCTTGTTACGAAGATGTCCTTCCGCTATCTCCACACACTCACAAACCTCGGTCCGGCACCCGAGCCGAATCTGACAGTTCTCTGGTCAACAAGACTCCCTGAGAATTTCAAAAGATACTGTGCAAAGATTTCCATTGAAACCTCATCCGTACAGTACGAGAATGATGACCTTATGCGAGCTTCACACGGTGATGACTATGCTATCGCCTGTTGTGTTTCTTCAATGCGAGTCGGCAAGGAAATGCAATTTTTCGGTGCGCGCGCAAATCTTGCAAAGTGCCTTCTGTATGCAATTAACGGCGGCGTTGATGAAATCTCCGGAAAGCAGGTTGGACCTGAATTCCGCCCCATAACATCTGAATATCTCGATTATGACGAGGTTATGTCAAAATATGACAAAATGATGGAGTGGCTTGCAGGGGTTTATGTCAACACCCTGAATATTATCCATTATATGCACGATAAATATTGCTACGAAAAAATTCAGATGGCTCTCCACGACAAAAAGGTTACGCGTTGGTTTGCCACGGGAATCGCAGGGCTTTCGGTTGTTGCAGATTCGCTGTCTGCCATTAAATACGCAAAGGTTAAGGTTATAAGAAACGATGCAGGAATAGCCGTTGATTATAAGGTTGAGGGCGACTTCCCGAAATACGGAAACGATGACGACAGAGTTGACTCTATCGCCTATGACATCGTTCACAAATTTATGGAACACATCAGAAAAAACCACACCTATCGTGACAGCATCCCAACAACCTCAATTCTGACCATTACCTCAAACGTTGTTTATGGAAAAAACACCGGCGCTACTCCCGATGGGAGGCGTCAGGGAGAGGCCTTCGCCCCCGGAGCTAATCCGATGCACCGCCGCGACACTCATGGCGCAATAGCCTCCCTCGCCTCTGTATCGAAATTGTCTTTCCGCGATGCAAAGGACGGAATATCAAATACTTTCTCGATTATACCGGGGGCTCTTGGAAAAGATGATGCAATTTTTGTCGGTGATATAGATGTTGACCTCGAATGCGCCGGTGGAGCATGCTTCTCTCCCACGATTTTTGATGCTCTTGATACCGATACTATGTAAATTAAATAACCTAACACAAAGGAGCTGATTTATTTTGGCAGCAAGCAAAAATCAAATAGATAACCTCGTAACCTTGCTTGATAGTTACGTAAAAAAAGGCGGCCATCACCTTAATGTAAATGTCTTTACTAAAGAAACTCTCCTTGATGCTCAGAAGCACCCTGAAAAATATCCTCAGCTTACAGTTCGCGTCAGCGGATACGCAGTTAATTTCATTAAACTAACTCGCGAGCAGCAGGATGAGGTTATCTCAAGAACGTTCCACGAAAAGTTCTGATTTTATGACGGGCTTTATCCATTCAACAGAGAGTTTCGGCACACTTGACGGCCCCGGCATCCGCTATGTTGTTTTTATGCAGGGATGCCCTTTGAGATGCAAATATTGCCACAATCCCGACACCTGGAAGCCGGGCATCGGAAAGCGCATATCTGTATCTGAAATCCTAAATGAATATAACAAAAACCGCAACTTTTACAAAAATGGAGGAATCACCGTTACGGGTGGTGAACCGCTCTTGCAAATAGATTTTGTGACCGAGCTTTTTGAGAAGGCTAAGGAAAGCGGAATTCATACCTGTCTTGATACTTCAGGGGTAACTTTTTCTCGCGACAACATTGACAAGTTTAATCGCCTTACAGAATCAACAGACCTTGTCATGCTTGACATCAAGCATATAGATGATTCTGCACACAAAGAACTTACGGGAAGCGGCAACAAAAATATTCTGGACTTTGCGAGATATCTTTCCGAGCGCA
>JAZRPO010000016.1:0-10313 GCA_045649265.1 Eubacteriales bacterium | reverse complement strand
GGATAACAAGGATCATCTTTGTTGCTTCAGCAACAGTGATGTTGCCCTGCGGGTTGAACTTGTTGTTACCAACACCGGAAACGATCTTCTGGTTTGCACAGTAGTTGATGTAGCCCTTAGCCCATGCAACGTTAGCATTGCCTTCAACGTCTGTGAAAGCGCTCTTCTGTGCTGCGAAGAGGTCGCCGTTTTTGTCAGAGCCGTACTTAAGAGTGTAAGCCATCTTAGCGAACTCTGCGCGTGTGATGTTCTTCTGAGGTCCGAATGAACCGTCCGGATATCCAGCGATAACGCCGAGCTCAACGAGCATGTTAACGTCGTCAACATAGCTTGCGCCGATGTCAGCCTTGTCGGTGAAATCCGCTGCACCTGCTGTAAATGTAAATGCCATTGCAAATACAAGAGCGAGTGCGAGAATCTTCTTGAGATTTCTCATTGTGTGTTCCTCCTAAAAAATATTTTTGGCTTTCGCCTTTTTACACTACAAATAATAAACCTTTTGGAAAGAATCGTCAAGCGATTTTTTCCATCTGTAACATAGCTGTAACAAACCGAAATATTTCTGAAATACACCGCACAACGCGAAGCGGTTTGAGTTTAATTCGGAAGCTTTGTAAGTTTTTATTTATAATATAATATGTAAATTCTTTTATTTCAAAAAATTTTTTCTTTACAAATAGTATAATCTGCCGTATAATATACGTATTGTTGGCAAACATGGAGGTAAATGATATGAATACAAACTTTCCGAGAACCCTCTCTCTCCTTCGGAAGGAACGCGGAATGAGCCAGCGCGAGGCCTGCCGGGCGCTTGGTGTTTCCCAGGCTGTTTTGTCGCATTATGAAAACGGGCTTCGTGAGCCGGGGCTTGAATTTGTTGCAAGAGCTGCTGATTTTTACAAGGTTTCGTGTGATTTTCTCCTTGGCAGAACTATGTCGCGAGAGGATTACACCGTTAAACCCGAGGATATTCCCGATATGTCGGAGGAAAAAGACAATGTTCTCCGAGGCAGTATGCTTGCCGCTCTCTCGAAGAAGCTTATTGTGAATTCCCTGAGCCTTATTTTCGATATAGTGGGAAATTCGAAAAACAAAATGCTTATTTCCGAAACTGCTATGTTTTTCAACGTCGCAGTTTATAAGGTTTTCAGAACCCTTTACAGTGCATGCGGGAAAAACAGCGAAGCCTTTTTCTCTATTAATGACAAGGTATGGGCCGAGCTTGCCAACTCAGAGCTTTCAATGAACTCGTTTAACATAAAATGTGCAGCAGAAAACATCAAGCTCTCGGAAAACGCTGAGGACACAAAACTCCCAGAGCTTTCTCAGGAATATATTTCAAGCGAGTTTCCCGCGCTTACGCAATCGTTGCTGTCTGTTCTCCAGACTGCCGGCAAGCGGCTCGAGGGAAGATTATAAAAATAAGCTTATATCGCAAAAGCGAGGACATACCAAAGTATGTCCTCGTTTTTTTGAGTCAAAACTGCATGCCTATTATTACTGCAAGAACAGTAATAGCCGAAATTATCACGGCATCTAAAATTTTTACGGAGATTTTTGCTCCGTCATACAAGCTTTTCATAGTTTTCTACTTCCTGACCAAGTATTTTCTCATATCTATTGCACAGGCAATCAGGATAATAAGGCCTTTTATTATATATTGCAAATTCTGGTTTACGGATAAAAAGGTAAGCCCTACGAATATAATTCGCAAAAGAACAACGCCCATTATAACGCCACGGATTTTTCCTATTCCTCCGACAAACGATACACCGCCGATTACGCACGCCGCGATTGCATCAAGCTCATAGTTGAGCCCTGTTGCGGCACTGTTTGAGCCGATTCTCGCGCCCTCTATGAAGCCTGTTACGCCATAAAGCGCGCCGGCGAGAGTAAATACCAGAATTATGGTTTTCGTTACATCTACTCCGGAAACGTGCGCTGCCTCTCTGTTTGAGCCGACTGCAAACATATTCTTTCCGAAGGGGGTTTTGTTCCATACAAACCACATCAGAACGGTTATGGCAAGCGAATACCACACAAAATTAGGTATTGCGCTGCCGCCTATTTTCAATATGCTTCCGTTTATAAACCCGGTATAGCTTTCGTCAAGCCCCGAAATTGATTGCCCATTATTCGTTCCAAGCGTTAGATACATAAGCAGCCCGCCGTAAATTATAAGCTGAGTTGCAAGCGTTACTATAAACGGGTGCAGGTTAAAGCGCGCCGTGCAAAATCCGTTTATCGCGCCGAGCACTGCCCCTATTGCGATAACGAGCAGAATTACCCAAAAAATCGGAACCGTTGCAAGCTCCGGAAACATTTTGTTGGCATATCCCGTCGCCTGCAAAAGCGATGCGGCAACGCATGCACACGCGCCGACTGCACGGCCGGCGGAAAGGTCCGTTCCGGTTAAGATAATCGCCCCTGCTATTCCAAGCGCTATCGGCAGATTTGCCGCTGACAGCGATATTATATTTACTATTGACCCGGGAGAAACAAATCTCGGGCGGTAAATAGCTATTGCGATTATCACTATAACAAGGAAGATATAGAGTGCATTGTTTATTAAAAACTCACGGCGGCGGTGGCGCCTCTCCCCCTGCGGCTCATCTCCGAAATTTCCCAGCTTAAATCTTGATTTTATTTCCATATGACACCTCTACACATATTTTGTCGCAAGGCGCATTATTTCCTCCTGCGTTGTGCTTTTTGCATCTACTTCCCCCGCGAGCCTGCCTCCCGACATTACGAGAATCCTGTCGCACACGCCCAAAAGCTCCGGCATCTCGCTTGACACCATAATTACTGCACGTCCCGACCCTGCGAGATCCTCTATGATATTGTATATTTCATACTTTGCGCCAACGTCAATCCCTCGCGTGGGCTCATCAAGAAGAAGGACTTGCGGCTCCGTAAGAAGCCAGCGCCCAAAAATGACCTTTTGCTGGTTTCCACCGGATAAGCTTCTGATTTTTGTTTTTTGCGAGGGTGTCTTTACCCTGAGCCTCTTTACCATATCCCCCGCCGCTGTTTTCATCCCTTTTTTATCGAGCCAGAGCTTGAATTTGCGATAGCGTCCAAGGCTTGAAATGGTCATATTTTCACGGATGTTAAGGATGCTGAAAATTCCATCGGCACGCCGCTCTTCCGTCAGGAAGGCAAAGCCGTTTTTTATTGCCTCGCGAGCATTTCTGTTTTTTATTTCTTTTCCTTCAAAGAATAGCTTTCCACTTTTTCTCTCAGCTATTCCAAAAATATTTTCAAGAAGCTCTGTTCTTCCCGATCCGTCAAGCCCTGCTACCCCTACAATCTCGCCTCTGCGCACAGAAAACGAGACTTCCCGAAGCTGCGAGTTTCGCGACGAGAGCTCCGAAACCTCGAAAAGCACCTCTCCGGGAGTGTTTTTCTTCTCAGGAAAACGGTTTGTTATTTCCCTGCCGACCATGAGCTTTATGATTTTTTCCATGGTCATATTCGCTGCCGCCTCGGTCGCTATGTGCTTGCCGTCTCGCATTACCGTCACTTCATCCGCAATTTTTAAAATTTCCTCCATCTTGTGAGAGATGTATATTATTCCGCAGCCTTTATCCCTGAGAGTATTTATTATCTCGAAAAGCCGCTCAACCTCGCGGTCTGAAAGCGATGATGTCGGCTCATCAAAAACGATTACGCGCGCATTGTACGAAACCGCCTTTGCAATTTCAACCATTTGCCTTTGTGCAACCGGCATAGTCTCCATAATTTTTTTCGGGTCAATGGAAATCCCAAGCTCTGAAAAAATCTTCTGCGTGTCGGCGAGAAGCTTTTTTTCAAGTACAAGCGGCCCAACACTTGGATATCTGCCGAGCCACAAATTATCAGCAACCGACCTTTTCAGTGCACAGTTCAGCTCCTGATGAACCATTGCAACACCGCCGTCAAGAGCCTCTCGCGCGCTTTTGAACTGTATTTTCTTTCCTTCTAAAAATATTTCGCCCTCATCCTGCGAATACATCCCGAAAAGACACTTCATAAGAGTGCTCTTTCCGGCACCGTTCTCGCCCATAAGGGCATGAACGGTGCCTCGGCGCACAGAAAGACTGACTCCGTCAAGAGCTTTTACTCCCGGAAAGCTTTTTGAGATGTTTCGCATTTCCAAAAGTATTTCATTCTCCATATTTATTTTTCGCCTGTCAATATTCCGTAAGGAATTCTGATTTTTGCAACGTTCTCATCAACGTTCATGTTTTCTGTTTCCGCCATCATATCTTCCGAGTTCTTCACATTATTGACAATGTGAGAAATTGCTTTTGCCATCCCTTGGGCATCCTGCTTTATGGTTCCGGTCATTCTGCCGCCTTCTATAAGCGAAACTGCCGCCTCTGTGGCATCAACTCCGAATACCGGAATGGTTTTTCCGCCCGGCTTGTTGTATCCCGCCGTATTTAGCGCTGTTATTGCGCCCTCTGCCATTCCGTCGTTGTTGCAAATTACAGCTTCGACCATGTTTTTGCCTTTTTCCGTGTACTCCGTCAGAATCGTAGTCATATACTCATTCGCAGCCGATGCCGACCAGTTTCCGTTCTTGTCAACCAGGTATTTGTCACGATTTTGCGGATTGTAGAATTTAAGCTCGGGATGCCCTGCATCCTTTAACAACTTGTTCGCATCTTCAACTGCATAACGCGTGCGGAATTCTGCCTCGGCATTTCCGTCCTGCCCCTTGAACATTACATATGAAATCGTTCCGTCACCGTTTAAATCGGTTTCTTTATAATTTTCAATGAGATATTTTGCAATCATCTCACCCTGCATATGCCCCGCCTCAGCCGCATCGGTTCCTACAAACACGCATTTTTCATAGCTTGCAACGATATTGTCTGAAACCTCACGGTTGAAGAATATAAGCGGAATATCAGCCATTCTCGCCTGCTCAACAATTGAACGCGCCGCATCGTCCGAGCCCGTTTCAACAATGTTTACCACAAGCACAGTCGCTCCCTTTGTTATCGCCGTCTGCACCTGCTCGGACTGTGTCGTCTGGCTCGAATTCGAATCATAGTCCTGATATTCTATACCGAGGTTTTCAAGCTCTTTGTCAAGTGCTGTTCGCACGGTTGATATATATGGGTCGCTGTATGTGTAATAGAATACTGCCACAGATTGGTCGCGCGCTTCCATGCCGTTTCCGCAAGCACAAAGACTTGTTGCCAGAAATGCGGCAAGAAGTATAGACAAAAATTTTTTCATTTCTTTTTCTCCTTTTCTTGTTTGTTTTAATTATGTCCCCAAATCCTATTATAGATACAAAAATACAAAAAAAAGATATTTTCCAAAACGCACCGTATTTTTATAACCAGATTATACAGCTTGTTTTGTATTTTTACCTTTTTTCTGTTAATAATATGTTCGAAAGGAGTTCGAAATAAATGAAAAAAATAGTTTTCTTTTTTCTTGCAGCACTATTTCTTTTTGCGGGCTGTGGCACCGAAAAGGATGCAGGAGGCGCTGCTTTGTCTCAGGAGCAACAGATGAAAGCGCAGTATGATGATGACAATCTAAGCTTTGATATTCCGCAATCGTGGCAAAAAAACTTTAAAGCCGTAACCCGCGATGTCGGCTCGTCAGGCAACACCTATCCTCAGACAGATTTTTATTATACCGAGGGAGACCGTGACATCCGCATGATGAGCATCGGAAAGTTTACCCGCGAGCAATGGGAGAAAATGAAAAGTGACGGAAAGGTAAATAATGACTCAATGCTCGGCAAATCCGCTGACGATTCTCACGTTTATTCCATTTTCTATGAGGACCACGACTATATCGAAGACGGCACACTGCGGGATTCTCTCAAAAAAATCCGCAGCGAAGCCGAGGCCATGCGAAACAAACTGACGATTAAATAACTGAGAATATGTATGGAGCAGAAATGCCCCATACATATTTTATCATTAATTGTCGAAGGCTTTTTCTTCCAAATATTGGAAACTTGTGGTAAACTGAACTTGGAGGGGAAATCCATGACAAACAAAAGAGATGTTCTTTCACGCAAAGACAAAATAGTGTATCTTCCGCTACCGTGCATTGAGCCGAATCGGGACCAGCCTCGCCGCCGCTTTGACTCCGCCCGCCTGAACGAGCTGGCTGCAAGCATCCGCGAAAACGGTATATTGCAACCGCTTACGGTGAAGCAATCAGGAAAAAATTATATGCTGATATCGGGAGAGAGAAGGCTTCGAGCCGCTCATATTGCGGGTATTTGTGAAATTCCCTGCATTATTGTTGATGCAGAGCGAAATGATATGGCTATCCTTGCGCTGATTGAAAATTTGCAGCGCGACAATTTAAATTTCATTGAAGAAGCTACCGGAATCTCTCACCTTATGAAGCTTTGCGGATATACACAGGAAGAGGTTGCAAAAAAGCTCGGAAAGTCTCAATCCGCAATTTCCAACAAGCTTCGACTTTTAAAACTCGAAGATTCTGTGATTTCCCGCCTTGTTGACTTTTCACTGACGGAGCGGCACGCTCGCGCTCTTCTCCAGCTTTCCTGCGAGGAAGAGCGACTATCCGCGCTCGATTACATAAAGGAGCACATTTTAAACGTCAACGAAGCAGAAAACTACATAACCTCACTTCTTAACAAAAAATCCGGACATGTTGAGCCAAAACAAAACGAGCAATATGTAATTCGCGATGTCGGGCTTTTCTTCAATACGGTCAACAGAGCGCTCAAAACCATGCAGCGATCCGGATTAAAGGCTGACCTGGTGAAGAATGAGGACGAAAACACAATAACTTTTGAAATTAAAATTTTTAAATAGCTCCCAAGATTTTTTGAAATGTTCCACGTGGAACATTTCTTTTTTATATTGCACTTCTTTCTATAAAGTGGTATAATAAAACACAGCAAATATATGAGGGGGGAATGCTGTAAATGGCTAAAATAATCGCTATTGCAAATCAAAAAGGCGGAGTGGGAAAGACTACCACCTGCATTAACCTTTCCGCAGCGCTTCATTTGTCGGGAAAAAGAGTTCTTTTGGTGGATATGGACCCGCAAGGCCATTCCGGCATCGGCTTTGGCGCTAACAAGCGAGATTCTCTCCCCACCGCATATGATCTTATAATTAATTCAACCCCGATATCTCACGTAATCAGAAAAACCCCATACGGCGACCTGCTCCCGTCAAACACAAACCTTGCAGCAGCAGAGGTTGAGCTTATTTCCATAGATAACCGCCACTTCGTTCTGCGCGACGCGTTAAACGAGGTTTCAGAAAACTATGATTATATAATTATTGACTGTCCACCGTCTCTCGGTATGCTGACGCTGAACTCCCTTTGTGCCGCAAACTCCGTTATAGTCCCCGTTGACTGCGGTTTTTATGCTCTCGAAGGTCTCTCAGCTCTCACAAAGACGATCTCAACAATAAAAAAATCCCTCAACAGTGAGCTTGACATTGAAGGCGTGCTTCTTACAATGTTTGACTCCCGCACAAACCTCTCTGTTGAAATCGCCCAGCAGGTCAAGAGATTTTTCCCTAAAAAGGTCTTTTCCGTCACAATTCCCCGAAATGTGCGCCTTGCAGAGGCGCCGAGCCACGGAAAACCTATAATGGAATATGACAAGCACTCCCGCGGCGCAGAATGTTATATGAAGCTTGCCGCCGAGATTATTGAAAAATCGAAGAAGGAGGCGTTGTAATTTGGCAAAGAAGGGACTTGGGAAAGGTTTGGATGCTCTGTTTTTGAGTGACCTTAGTAAACCCGAAGAAACAACACAAACGCCAAACTCCGCAACGGAAATTAAAATATCGGACATTGACCCGAACAAATCACAGCCGAGAAAGTTGTTTTATGACGATTCTCTCGAAGAACTCGCTGATTCCATCAGAACTCACGGCATTTTGCAGCCTCTCGCGCTGCGCCGCCGCGAAAACGGAAGATATCAGATTATAGCCGGAGAGCGCCGTTTCCGTGCAGCAAAACGTGCAGGTCTTCTCAGCGTTCCGGCAGTTATAATTGATGCCGATGACCGCGAGGTAAGCGAGCTTGCTCTCATTGAAAATCTTCAAAGAGAGGATTTAAACCCTGTTGAAGAAGCAGAGGGAATAAAGTCGCTTCTTGACGAATTTAATCTCACTCAGGAAGAGGCCGCCGCAAGGCTTGGAAAATCCCGTTCAACCCTTGCAAACTCAATGCGCCTTCTCGCTCTCTCCCCCGGCGCTCTTTCATATCTTCGCGAGGGCAAAATAGAGAGAGGCCATGCGAAGGTTATTCTTGGCCTACCCACCGAAAAACAAGAGGAAGCCGCAAGTATTGTTTCGGAAAATGGGCTGAATGTGCGCCAAACCGAGGCATTAGTAAAGAAAATGCTTTCAAAGGATGGTAAAAGTAAACCTGAACCTGCTGAAATCAAGGTTGACTACATCGCCGAGCTTGAACGTGACCTCTCAAAATCCCTCGGTAGAAAGGTAAAGCTCGTTCACGGCAAGCGCCGAGGAAGAATAGAGCTTGAATATTATGGAAACGATGATCTTGAACGCCTTATCAAGGCTCTCGGCAAAATAAAATAGGAGGCAGAAATGGACAAAACAAAAAAATCTCTTATTATTTACTGCGTTGCAATTTTCACTTGTGCCGTCGCACTTATTCTACTTGCCTCCTTTTCTCAGGCACGTATAACCCGGGAAGCTGACGAAATCAAAAACAAGCTCGAATCTGCCGAAAGCCTTGCAGCAGACAGCAAAACACGGCTTGATGCTGTTATGACGGAAAACTCGCGCCTATCCGATAAAATATCTTCTCTCACAAGCGAGAACGAAGAGCTCAAAACCTATAAGGAAACCGCAGAAAAGCGCATTGTAGCTTCCGCAAAGCTTAATGAAATCCTCAATTTAAAGCTCACTAAAAAAACAAAAGCGCTCAAAACTGCAATTACTGCATTTGAGGAATCAGGATATTTTTCTTTCCTCTCCGCAGAAAATCAAAAGATATATAATTCTATAAAGTAGAAGGAACGTGAACAAAAATGCTTGACATTAAAGTAATCAGAGAAAACCCCGAAAAAGTAAAGACCGCGCTCAATCGCAGATGTAAGGACTATTCAGCAGATGTTGACCGCGTTCTGGAGCTTGACTCTCGGCGCCGTGACATTATCGGCAGGAGCGAGGCTATAAAGGCTCAGCAAAACGCAGAATCAAAGAAAATTCCGCTTCTGAAAAAGGCAGGCGAGGACACCGCCCCCCTTTTTGCAGAGCTTAAAAAGCTTGCAGACGAGATTAAAGAGCTTGATTCAGAGCTTAAAACAGTAGAAGATGAGCTGAACGCCGCTCTCCTCATTATCCCTAACACCCCGAACGACTCTATCCCCGACGGCCCCGACTCAGACTCAAACCGTGAGATTCGCCGTGAAGGAACACCTCGTACCTTTGACTTTGAGCCGAAAGCACATTGGGACCTCGGTGAAGACCTGGGAATCCTTGACTCCACCACAGCCGCTAAGGTTACCGGTGCAAGATTCCATTTCTACAAAGGGGCAGGCGCCGCGCTTGAACGTGCAGTTATCAATTTCTATCTCGACACTCATACAAGCCGTGGCTATACAGAGATTTTCCCGCCATTCATGGTAAATCGCGCTTCAATGACAGGCACGGGCCAGCTTCCGAAGTTTGAAGAAGATGCCTTCCACCTTGAACGCGAGGACTTTTTCCTTATCCCGACAGCAGAAGTTCCGGTTACCAATATGCACCGCGACGAAATAATAAGCGGCGATGCTCTCCCGATTAAGTACTGCGCATACTCTGCTTGCTTCCGCGCCGAAGCCGGAAGCGCGGGACGTGATACTCGCGGTCTTATCCGTCAGCATCAGTTCAATAAAGTTGAGCTTGTAAAGTTTGCAAACCCCGAAAACTCTTATGAAGAGCTTGAAAAGCTCACAAACGATGCGGAGTTTGTTCTCAAATCGCTCGGGCTTCCCTATCGCGTTGTTTGTCTCTGTGCAGGCGACCTCGGCTTCTCATCAGCCATGACATATGACGTAGAAGTCTGGATGCCGTCTTATGACAGATACCTCGAAATTTCCTCCTGCTCAAACTTTGAGGACTATCAGGCGCGCCGCGCATCTATCCGCTTCCGCTCAGAGGCAGGAGCAAAGCCGCAGCTTCTTCACACTCTCAACGGATCAGGTGTTGCAATAGGAAGAACCGTTGCCGCAATTCTTGAAAACTATCAGAATGCAGACGGCTCAATAACCATTCCTGAAGCTCTCCGCAAATACATGGGCGACAAAGAGAAAATAGAAAAGTAGGTTTTAGTGACTTTTATTA
>JAZRPO010000015.1:0-5957 GCA_045649265.1 Eubacteriales bacterium | reverse complement strand
TATTGCATTTGAAAGCATTTGTGCCGATATGGTATACTATATAAGTAATTACAATGTTTACAACTAAAGTAAAAAGGAGGACAAGGAGTGAAAAAGGTTTTAATTGTTCTTATAGTAGCAATTCAAATAGCATCGGCATTTCCGAGCCATGCAGCCTCTATGGCAACGCATACTGTTGTATCAGGCGACAGCATGTGGAAAATTGCGGTAAAATATCAGGTAGGATTGAGTGAAATTAAAAGTGCTAATCCTCATATTATAAATCCGGAGTTGATTTATCCCGGACAGGTTTTAAAAATTCCAACAACTGATTTGGCAGTTATAAACTATGAAAATGAGGTTATCCGCCTTGTGAATGAAATCAGGGTAAAAAACGGATTAAAGGCTCTTACGCATGACTGGGAGCTGAGCCGCGTAGCAAGATATAAGTCACAGGATATGAAAGACAACAACTATTTTTCACACACAAGCCCTGTTTACGGCTCACCGTTTAATATGATTAGGAATTTTGGAATATCTTACAAAAGTGCTGCGGAAAATATTGCGAAAGGGCAGAAAAATCCACAAGCTGTTGTTAATGCATGGATGAATTCTGCAGGACACCGTGCAAATATCTTAAACTCAACATATACCAAAATTGGAGTTGGGTATGTCGCTGGCGGAAACTACTGGACACAAATGTTTATAAGGCAATAATGTTTTGATTAAACAAATTGCATCTATCGTTGCCCGGAGCGTTGAAAAGAAATAACAAAAAGAGAAAAACACCTCTATGGCAGGATTACTACCGTAGAGGCGTTGTTTTATACCGAAAAATTAATCTTCTTTCTTTTTAGTGTGATACTCTCTCATAGGCTGTGCGATAAGTCCTCTAGTCTGCAATTCTTCTAAATCTGAAGAAGAAAGCTCGGGATAAGAAAATTTTTCGGAGTTATCCTTTTTTGTATCATGCGGAGAAATTCCGAGAAGCTGATGAATGGCTGGGTGATACTGTGGGTTTACGCGGTATTTAAGAACCAAAAGCCGCTCATCATCATTAAGCGTAAGGTCATCGGTTTCGGGTAAGGCTGCCTCGTTGAAATACTCGGGCGAAACTCCCAGAATCTCGGATAGCTTATGGAGCCGGACACTGTCAATAGAATTAAACTCTCCAAGTTCATAGTTCTCAACAATAGATGGGAGAATGTGAAGCTTGAGTGCAAGCTCACGGACAGAAAGACCGCATTCCTCGCGCTTCGCGCGCAAGCGAAGGCCAAAAGCCATCTTATCAGATGATGGCATCGAAGTTGAAGTGTCATTTTTTGATGTAGGGTCCGAGATACCTGCAAGCTCAGCGGGGGAGACCCCAAAAAGCTTGGACATAAGAACGATACTCTGGAGAGGAATGTTCTTGATAATACCTTTTTCGTATTTATATATGTTTTGGGGAGTGGTTTGCAACTGCTTTGCGACATATTCCTGTGTCATACCGCAAGATTTACGGTAGTGATATATTCTTTCTCCGATTTCCATATTATCACCAACTTCATAATAATATTATCACATAACTTAACAGTTTTCAAGTTTTTTTATTTTTTCAAAAAAATAACTTGACAAGTTTGTAGATCGGTGTTATATTAAAACTAACCTAATAAGTTAGTTTTAAATCGGTGGGTGAAAATTAATGAAATATATTTTAATTAAAGAAAAGCTTTTGAGTATAGATGTTGGGGAATATACAGGTTATGGCATTGAATTGCAAAATGAAGATGGGGAGATTATCAAGCGTATTTCAGATATAGATATACACAAGAGAGAGGTAGAAAAACTCTGTCGGTTGTGCAACAAATTAAAGCTTTCGGAAATTCATTTTCTCGAGGTTGTAGAAGATTATCTTACAAAATGACCAAACAGAATGCCCTGCGAAATTCGCAGGGCATTCTGTTTATTAAAGCATATCTGACTTGTTAAGGATATTATACATAAGCTGGATAAGTTCCGCGCGCGTCACATTCGATTTAGGATTGAGCCTGCCGTTATTGTCGCCGTTGACAACGCCTGCCTGAACACACTCGGCAATATCTATCTTTGCCCAGTTATCAACTGTTGCACCGTCTGTGAATTTAGAAAGAATAGAATTTGCTTCTGAGAGTGTCATGTCAGGAGAAGCCGAAACGCTCTTTCCATTCATAAAGCGCAATGCACGAGCAACTATAGTCATTGCCTCAGCGCGTGTGAGAGTAGATGCGGGCTTGAAAGTCCCGTCAGGGTATCCTGAGATAAGCTTATGGGAGACTGCTGACATAACCGAGGCAAAGTAACTATCAGTTGAAATCATATCAAAGAAGGGGCTTGCACCGTTTGTATCAGCGAGAATTCCCAGGGTCTTTGACATTATCGTGACGGTTTCGGAACGCGAAATTGCCTGTGAAGCATTGAGGTCGCTTCCGTTTATGTTAGAAAGAATCAAGCGAGAACCGAGGATGTTTGCCGGAGTTTGGACCCATGACGGAGTGTTTGCAAAAGTATGTTTTGCCGAAATTGCCGCGTAATTTCCGTCCGAAAGTGTTTTAGAGGAGATATAGAGGATTCCTGAGGAAGTTTCAGTGTTTGATGGAACAGGAACAACGGTTCCGGAAGCTTCAATTCTTACTGCTGTATAGGAAACATCGGAATCAGGAGAAGCTACTAAGAAGCGCTTATTGGAAAATACCGTATGCTTAACAGCAGTTTTTGTACCGAGGGATGAAACAACGCTTGCAGAAATATTAGCTGCAGGTGAGACAACTGTGAAGCTGTTCTTTGATGCGGCAGAGGAGAGATTCTGTGAAGCAGAAGATGCCTTGTTGATTGTTAAAGAAAGCATATCTCCCGTGGCAAGGGTTGTAATATTGGCTGCAGGGAGATAGTAAGTTACATCTCCGAGGGAAAGTGCGATGGAGCTTCCATATTTCTTCAAGGCCTCAATGACGTTTGAAGAGAGGTTTAAGGTCGCCGAAGACTTTTTGTTCGGAAGCTTGACAAGGAAGTCTACCTTTTTTGTAAGGGATGTAATGTCGCTCTCGTTCGCAAGAGTTGCGGTAACGGAGTTGCTACCTTCTTCAAGTGATACAGCACCTGTCAGAGCGGAATCGTTCAAATATGCCCTTGCGCTTCCGTCAGCCTCACCGAGAGGGAGTGTGACGATTGCATTTGAGATTGAATTGCCGCTTGCGTTGCGGAGAGCTCCTGAGAGGATTTTAATTTGCGAGAAGTAATCCTTCGCAGGCTCCGCGAGAATTATGATGAGCTCGTTGTCTTCTTCGTTTATACGTATATAGTCGTCAGTTGTGAGCGAAGAGAACCTGCCTTTGGTTGAAATCTGAATTTTGTTTTTAAGGTCTTCAAGAGAATCGAGGTTGTTATACAACGGTTCATTGAATTTAAGCGTGATTGAGTAGAGATCGTCAGAAAGCTCTGTGACTACATCATTTGAATATTGCGTAGTGCCGGAGGATGGTCTGTAATCATCGTCATCATCAGTGCTTGAAGAACTTCCGACAGTTATATACTCAGTAGTAATAGCATCATTAAGGACATATCCTGATTCGTAGTCTTTAATCGTGTTTCCTACAATCCTTATAGCATTCTTAGTACCTGTAAGCGGCTCAGCCAGAAGAATTGTAATTGCGTTTTGCGGAGAAATTGTAACAACATCGCTTACTGAAAGAGATTGGAAAGCTGAGCCGTTTCTTGAAATTAAGATGTTGTTTTTGAGTGATGCAGAAGAGGTAGCCAAAATATCGTTCTCAAAATAAATTTTAAGGCGACTAGCAGATGCATCGTAGTGAGTATAGGAATATTCAGGCTCATCTGCATAATATGACTGGCCTCCTGTGTAGGAAAGAGCGGAGGTTGTTACAGTGCCGTTAAGCGGGATACCTGTTTTTGATGTAATTGCGTTTGCAAGAATTCTCAAACGGTTATTGCTTCCGGAAAGCGGAGCTGAAAGCGTTACCGTCAATGTGTTTCCTGAAACTGAAATTGCATCAGACGTGGTAAGCGCATTGTATGAACCGCCATTTCTTGAAATAAAAATGGAAGAACGAAGTTCGCTTGTCGTGATGGAAGAGTTTTTAATTACCGGGATTGTAAAATAAACAATGATTTTATTGTTTCCGGAGATAGATGCGCTTGCATAAGCTGGAGCAGAGGTTGAAGACGAAGAACCGGAAATGCTATCTGTAATAAACACTTCATTGATCGGGTTATCGTTATAATCTGTAAGAGAATTTGCGTCAAATTTTATATAGTTACGTGATGCAGTGAGGGGTTCGCTAAAAACAATCTTGACGTAATTCGAGCTGACTGTAATTGTATCTGAACCACTGAGAATATCATAATTTGTTTTGCTGTTACGGCTTATCCAGACGTGAGATTTAAGCAAATTGGATGCAAGTGAGGATGAGGCTCCCGTAGCAAAAGCGTTTTTGATTTTTTCAGTAAAATAGATTGTAACGGTTTTAAGGTCACTGCTGATAGTTGTATAATCAATTTCAGGTGGAGCTGTGATGATTGTTGTATTAGATGATGAGGTGGAGTTAACATTAATTGCGGCAGTCACTATATCTTCAGTATTGATGTTTCCGTTGTTTGCATTAACGAGCTTTCCGGCAGCGATTTTGAATTTTGATTTCGTTCCAGCGAGCCCTTCATCAAGCGTGATGATGATTTCGCCTTTTGAACCGTCAATTTCAATGCAGTCCTCATGAATGATTTCGGTGAATGAGGTGCCGTTTCTTGCAAGAGTAATGTATCCGTTTTTCAAAGCATCATCGTTAGGATAGCCTTTGATAGGTGTTTTAAATTTCAGGGTTACTGTGTTTTCTGCGGAATTGACGACAACTGAATTTGTGTCAGCGAGAGAGGGGCCTCTTGCATCAAAAAGACCGGATTGGATTGCAATGCTCTGGTTGAGTAGAGAGTTTGCCGCGATTTCAAAGAAATTGTCAGATTTATTAAGCGGAGAATTCATGGTTATAACCATTTTAAAACCTGATACTTCAACTGTTTTAAAGGAGAGCACAGAAAGAGAAGCTCCGCCCTGGCTGAGTTTAATCTTGTTTTTGAAACTTGATGTTGCAGCTTCAATTTCCTTATCGAAGGAGAGAGTAGCAACGGTACGTTGTTCGTTAAGAGAAACTCCGACAATGGAGGGGCCGGAATAATCGTCAGTTGCAGCAAAAACTCCTACGGGAAGGATAGAAGCAACAAGTGCGACAACAAGAAGGATATGGACAGCTTTTTTCAGTAATGTACTTATCTTTCTCATAACAACTCCACAACCGCAAAAAAGACAGGATTTGCGGCGCCGCACTTACGGCGAGCGGCGGCCGAATTTTGAGGTGCAACTAACTGCAAATGGTATATGTAGAAATTGCACAACACTATATATGTATATAATAGCCTAAAAATGTCAAAAAGTCAATCAGTAGTTTGCGCTTATTGGAAAAAAGAAAATACTTTATTGACTATGAGAAAAAAAGAATATATAATTGAGTTAAAACCTGATATTGAAAGGAGAAAACAAAGATTATGTCCGGCTTATTTAAAAGAGTTATTTCTGCAATGCTTGTTGTTGCGCTGGTTTTATGCTGTCTTTCATCTCTTGCAGCCCTTGCATCAACTCCGATGTATTTTCTTGATGTTTATACCGAGGGCGGAGGGCACGTAGTCAGAGAAAGAGCGATGTACAGCGCAGGCGAAACCGTTTATATGCGTGCAGTTCCGGATGAGGGATTCGGCTTTTTCTGCTGGGCCTCCGAGGATGTTGTATTGCAAAACGCTTCAAGCGACTACATAGGATTTATAATGCCTGCAAATAACGTGCAAATTACAGCTGTTTTTGCAATAACTCAGGATGCTGTAAAAAACACTGTCAATGTAACCTTTGACACTATGGGAGGCTCTGCTTTCGGAGGTGTTGATGTTACAGTGGG
>JAZRPO010000014.1:0-7691 GCA_045649265.1 Eubacteriales bacterium | reverse complement strand
TTTTCTGTCAATAAATTATCTGATTACTGCGCAGCATTGACCTTTTTAGCAAGCCTGCTCTTTTTGCGAGCCGCACAGTTCTTATGGATGATTCCCTTGCGAACTGCTGTATCAATGCTCTGTGCTGCGGTATTGTAAGCTGCCGGAGCGTCGATGCCGCCCTCGATAGCGGCCTCGCACTTTTTGAGTGATGTTTTAAGCTGCGACTTGGCGGCCTGGTTGCGAGCTGCATAGACCTTTGTCAATTCAACACGCTTCTTAGCAGATTTAATATTGGGCAAAGCGTCCACCTCCTTAACTATGTTACCGAATTATTTTACCATTTTAGTCAAAAGAAATCAAGAGTTTTTTTTTAAATTTTCAGAAATTTGTATATCAGTCAAAAAATATGCAAAAATAAAATGTATATGCGAGGTGATTTTAACTTGAATAATTCACGAACCGACCTTGCCTCCGAAGCTCGCGAAATATGGCAGGAAAGCACTGAAGGAACAAGTGAGCTTCACGGAGTATGGGCACAGGATTCTGTCACTGAGGGGTTTTCGGTTTCACGCGTCAAAATTCTGAACCAGAATGGGGCAAAAAAGCTTGGAAAGCCCGTCGGCTCATATACAACGGTTGAGCTTCACGGTATCTCACGAAGAGATGTGGAGTCATTTCCCCGTGCAATCCGCGCAGTTGCTCATGAACTTTCTGCACTTTTGCCAAATGGCAACGGAACCGTTCTCGTTGCAGGTCTGGGAAACCGTGGAATTACTCCTGATGCCGTTGGCGCTTCAACAATTTCTCATGTTATGGTCACTCGCCATCTTGTCGATACAATGCCCGAGATTTTCGGACGAATGCGCCCTGTTTCGGCAGTTGCCCCCGGTGTTCTCGGTATGACCGGAGTAGAAAGCGGTGAAATCATTCGCGGTGTCGCAGAGAGTGTAAAACCCGACTATATAATTGTTATTGATGCCCTTGCATCAATGCGGCTTGAACGCCTTTGCAAGACAGTCCAGATAACCGATACGGGCATTGTTCCCGGCTCGGGAGTGGGAAATGCGCGCGCGGCAATAAGTAAAAAAACCATGGGAGTTCCCGTTATCGCAATAGGAGTCCCCACTGTCATAAACATTGCAACTATCATTGAAAGCTTTGCCGATGCATCGAAAATAAAGTTGCCGTCAAGCGCACTTGAAGATTTTAGCGAGCGCCTCCTCGTAACGCCAAAGGATATAGACGTTCACATCGCCGATATGGGGAGAATTTTAGGATATGCCATAAATTCAGCCATGCAAAAAGGGATTACAATAGAAGAAATGGATGAATTCTTATCTTAGAAAAGCAAAAGACTTTCGCGAAATTCACGAAAGTCTTTTGCTTTTTTCTTTGGGTGGGTAAGGCTTTTTCTCATCGGTAAGATCAAGCAGAAAGTCAACGCTTGTACCGTAGAACTTCGCGAGAATCATCAGATTTTCGCTTGTGGGCATAAGCTCTCCGCATTCGTATTTCGATAGAACGCTCTGACTTATCCCCGTTTCCATTTGCACCTTTAATTGTGTGTAATCCTTTGTCACTCTCACCAATTTAAGATTTTTCATTTTTCTCCACTCCTCAATATTCTATTATTGCATAAAAAATTCTTGACATTCATAAAAGTTGGGAATATAATATTCACACTAGGAATATTATATGTTTTTAGATAACAACAGGAGATAAAGCAAAGGTGTCAGACTTAAAAATCAACATTTCAGAAGTAAAACCATGGTTAAAACATTATAAAAGGGCTTCTCTTCGTGAAAAAATGCCTTTTTGTACTGCTTATAGATATTTAAAACAGGTAAATGAAAAGCATCCTAATGATACGGCGCTTCATTATTATGGAAAGAACATTTCTTTTAAAGAGTTTTTCTTGGAAATCGACAAGTGCGCGGATGCCTTTTTTGCACTTGGTGTAAAAGAGAATGATGTCGTTTCCATTCTATCCGTTTCTGTTCCCGAGACTGTTGTGGCGCTTTATGCTTTGAATAAAATAGGCGCTACAGCAAATACAATCGATCCGCGAATGGATGTTGCTAGCATAAAGCGTATGATTCAGGAGGCAGAATCAAAAATTTTACTTGTTCTTGATCTTTCTTTTTCAAAGGTACTGCAAATCGGCGCTGAGATAGACCAGGAATATGTTGTTGTTCAGTCTGCATACCGCTCTCTCCCCTGGTTTAAGAGAATATATAAAAGCATCACAGACCAAAAGAGCGTATCGTATGATTCATTAGTTATCAGCTGGGATGATTTTCTGAATCGCGGAGCTGATTTTACAGCAAAAGAAGCTGAATACAAAGGTGATGCAACAGTTGCGATTACATACACAGGAGGAACAACCGGTCTTCCAAAGGGAGTTATGCTTACAAACGACAGCATAAACGCAGTGGCTTTTAATTTTAAACATTCGAGCATAAAAGGAAGACGCAGAGAAAAGTTTTTGGGGATCATCCCTATCTTTTCCTCTTACGGACTTGTATGCGGTCTTCATATGCCGCTTTCTTTGGGCCTCACAATGGTTCTTGTTCCTAATTTCCAGCCACACAAAATTGGCAAGCTGATTAAAAAATTCAAACCACAGCATATGATTAGCGTGCCGGCATTTTATGAGATTATGATGGAAAGCAAAGAGATGAAAAACATTGATCTTTCTTTTCTTATAACTATGGGGTCCGGCGGAGATACGATGAACGAAGGCCTTGAACAAAAGCTTCAGGAATTTATGAAAGCACACAACATGCACCATCCTTTGGCACAAGGGTATGGCATGAGTGAAATGTCAGCAGCAGCTTCATTTTGTGCAGAAGACATATATAAGCCGAGAAGTGTTGGAATTCCCTCAATAACGACTACAATCGGAATTTTCAAGCCTGATACTTTCGAAGAACTTGGTTTTTTTGAAGAGGGGGAAATTTGCCTGAGTGGCCCGTCCATGATGAAAGGGTATTTTAAGAACAAGAAAGAAACCGAACACATTATACGAAAACATCCTGACGGAAAAAACTGGATACACTCCGGAGACCTGGGATACCTGGACAAAGACGGCTTTCTCTTTGTCAACGGGCGAATAAAACGGATGATTACAAGGTTTGACGGCCACAAAGTGTTTCCCATAAACATAGAAAGCCTTGTTTGCCAGCACCCGAATGTAAGAAATTGCTGTGCTGTCGCCATCCGCGACAGAGAACACGTGCAGGGTCATGTCCCATTGGTGCTTGTAGAACTTAATGAATGCAACAGAGACTCTGTTTGCAAAGAAATATTTGATATTTGCAATGTGCAACTCGAAGAAAGGGGGAAGCCTGTGGGTATAGTCAGCATTGATAATATTCCTTTTACCGGCATGGGGAAAAATGATTATCGTGCACTGGAAAAAGAGTATGCTGATTTTGATTACACATTGCTCATATAAACAAGAAAGAAGGAGAATTTTTATGAAAAAGGTAGGACGTTCCCTTTTGGCAATTATGCTTACCATTGCTATGATGCTTGGAACATGCTCAACGGCTTTTGCCTCAGTTGAAGACCTTTTTACCGATAATACCGTGAATTATGTGTCTCTCGGAGCTTCAAATGTAAACGGTTATGGTCTCGACGGTTATTTGCCGGATGATGTGACGGTGGAAAATAAAAATACCAAGAATGTTTATGGATATAAACGAATTCCTGACGGCTGCTATGTGGACCTCGTCCGCGACGAGCTTGCAGGCATGGGATATAACGTAAATGTAAGCCAGCTTGCGATGAGTTCTATGCGCGTAGAGGAATTGCGCATTTTGCTCGACGAAAACTACAATACATTTGACAAATATACAAACTGGCGTTTCACCGGTGGCGCAAGGTGGTTTGATAACGCAGGAGGTCTTGAGGCTCTTCGTGCAGAATACAAAGAAGCAGTTAAAAACGCCGATCTTATAACCGTTGACATCGGTGTTAATAATTTCGGTGTTTATCTTAGCAACCAGCTTTCCACAGGCGGCAGATATTACGATGATGACCTCTCCCTTGTAGATCCTGAACTTGGCGAGGTTTATGACCGCGCAAAAGCATATGTAAAAAATCTCATTTCGGAGTATGCAGAAGAATATGCTGACGAACTTTCAGAACTTGACTTTGTCGTTGATGCGATGGCCTATGCCTATGCAGGCTTTTGTGTAAACTACGACAAAGTTATAGAAAGAATTTATGAATTAAATCCTGATGCCGAGGTTGTTGTCGTCAGCATCCAGAATCTCATGGAAGGTCTCGAAGCAACAATCCCCGGAGTTTCGGAGCCTATTCCATTCGGAGATTTGTTTGGCGCACTGGTTGATGCTGGAAATCTCTATGTTGCAGTTGGAAGCGCATATAGTAACGATTATCTCTTTGCAGACGTTTCAAAGGATGGGCGCGTGGAATTCTTCCTTGACCAGCTTCTTTCCTACAACGGAAACCCGGAAACTCTTGATAAGGATATGACCGACTGCTTTGACATTTACGACAACGATCTTTTTATAAGTGCAAGAATTGAAGCTTTACCGATTCCGGATGGTATTAAGACACTTGCACTCAATGTTGCGCACGATGTTGTTGCTGAAATTATGCAACTTGGTGCCAAGAACAATATTCTTGATTTAGCGACTGTATTTGCAGGGGGATATGGCGATGTTGAAGACGGGTTACTTACTTCAATAGAGACCGAAATCATGGCTGCAATTGAGAATGTCGTAGCAGACCCAACTTATACATATACGATTGACGAAGACTTCTTTAACGATATTGCAGATGCTGCATTTGTACCGAGAGAGCTTGTAAAAACAGTTGCGACACTTGGTATTCGCACAGCCATCGGAAACAGTTTTTACGGTCACCCGAACCGCAACGGTCATAATGAGCTTAAAACAGCAATAATCAATGCGCTTGAAAACGAAATATACGGAAGCGATGTTGTAAAGGAAAGGCTTGGCATAACCGCAGAGGACGAAGCAAAAGCTAATAAAATTATTACAACTCTTACCAAAGAAGTTCGCGAAATCGTTTATCTTATTGAGAACGGAACAGAAGCAGAGCGGATTGAAAAAATCAACGAGTATTACGAAATTCTCAAAGAAGAATTGAATATAACCGATGAAGACAAGGCAATAATAACCGCATTTATTGAAGATCTTGAAGAACTCTTAAACATCATCAACACCACCTCCAAAGAAGAGGTAGAGACAAAGATTAATGCTTATATCGAAAATGCAAAAGCAACGATTGCAGCAGAGACAACAAAACTCGGTCACAGGAAATTTGAAGCAAATCCTGACAGCTATTATATTGCAATCGGCGGAGATACTGTCAGAGCTACAAATGTTGGTCGCGGCGAAAAGACATATTATGAGGCTCTTGCCGAGGAGCTCGGAATTGAAAACGGTGTAGTTGCAGACGCAAATACACTTCTCCCATCTGAAGTTCTCGCACTAATAGAAGAAAATGCAGTTGAGATTGCAAAGGCTGACCTCATCACATATCAGGCAGATGCAAGCAGCTTCATCTATGCAACCCTTACAGATACTCCGGATTGGGACAGATACATAGATGTCGAAACTCAGGCACTTATCAATGAGATTTTGAAACAGACCTCTGATATTCTCACAACAGACTGGGTTGCATACGCAGATACTGAAATCGAAGAAATCCTTCCCGCTGTCAAGACCGCTGTAAGAGAAAATCTCCCCGCAGAAATTCCTTTTGCCGAAGGTGTCTTTGATGCTTTGGCCGCTGAGTGCGTAAAATATGTAAGAGCTGCAATTTCTGTTGTTTCCAATTCAATGAATAGCATTGATTCAGAGATCCGTTCACTTGACGAAACCGTTCTGAATATTGCAGAAAATCTTGCATACGCTTGCGTTGCATACACAGTAGATACTTCAAAGGCAGTATCTGCAATAAAGGCAATCAATCCCGATGCAACACTCCTTGTCCTTGGCATGTATAACCCGCTCAAAGGCCTCAGAATTGCAAACAACGGAACCGAAATCGATGTAGGCGAATACTTTGAGAATGTAATTGATGCCACAAATCTCTACTATCTTGCACTCGCAGCATCAAACAAAGACTTTGCCTTTGTAGATGTCTCTTCAGCAGAAATCGACGGTTTCTCAGATGATACAGCATTAAGTACTTCTGAAATGACCCTTCAGAACCTCACAGGCTTCGCTATCGACGCATTAAACAAGATGAATGCAAACGCGGCTGGTCATGAGTATATAAAGGAACAAATTCTCGAATCCTTTGTATGTGATTACAGTGTATATGAGCAGCTCAACAGCACCAAGCACATTGTCAAGTGCAGTCTTTGCGAAGATGCAAAAGAAGAAGCGCACAGCTTTGTGAGAAATGTTTGTTCAAAATGCGGATACAAAAAGGAAAGCTCACCAAATCGCGGTGGTGGCGGCGGTGGCGGAGTAGCTGCTGTAAGCGAATTCATCATCAGGTTTGAAACAAACGGCGGAAGCGAAATTTCAAACGTAACAGTAAAGAAAGGCGAGCTTCTTAAGGCGCCGTCAAATCCGATAAAGGAAGGCTTCACATTCAATGGGTGGTACACCGATGAAGCACTTACTTCAAAATATGATTTTTCAACTCCGGTAACAAAGGGGTTCACTCTTTACGCCAAGTGGAATTCTCTTGTACTTAATTTCCTTGATTTGGATGCAAACGCTTGGTATCATGAATATGTAAAAACCGCAGTTGAAACCGGACTTATGAACGGCGTTGCAGCAGACAAATTCGATCCGAACGGCACTCTTACACGCGCAATGTTCGTTACAATTCTCTACCGTGCCGCAGGCGAGCCCGGTATCACTCATTACTCCAGCTTTACTGATGTTCCTGCAAATCAGTATTATGCAAATGCTGTTGCATGGGCAAGCGCAAACGGTATTGTAAACGGCGTTTCTGCGGACAAGTTTGCACCAAACGCAAATATTACGCGTGAACAGATGGCAGCAATCATTTACAGATACGGAACAGCAGATGGCATCGTTCCTGCTTCTAACGATGATATAAGCTACACCGATGCCGACAGGATTTCGGCTTACGCACAGGATGCCGCAAAGTGGGCATACAACGCAGGCATTATTCTTGGAAATTCCGACGGCTCATTTGCTCCGTCGCGCACAGCAACAAGAGCAGAGGCTGCTGCAATTTTCGTAAGACTTCTGGCGTTGATTAAGTAAAAACAACTATTCTCCCCCGCATTAGTAAGAAAAACGATATACCATATGGTATATCGTTTTTTCTTGTTGAAAAAGTTTGTATTCATTGGTATAATTACTCTATGAGGTGATTATTATGAGCCGTGCAGATAAGATTTTTATCGAAAATTGCAAAGATATATTGGAAAACGGAGTGTGGGATACCGATTTTGATGTCCGCCCGAGATGGGAGGACGGAACCCCCGCTCATACAATTAAAAAATTTGGTCTTGTCAACCGCTATGATTTATCGGAGGAGTTTCCGATTCTCACTCTGCGCCGTACTGCGCTCAAATCTGCAATCGACGAGCTTTTGTGGATATGGCAGAAAAAGTCAAACCGCGTATCCGAGCTCAAGAGCAGAATCTGGGATGCGTGGCAGGATGAAAACGGAACCATCGGCAAGGCATACGGATACCAGCTCGGAAAGCCTCACAAATATCG